>LKUH01000495.1 GCA_001412425.1 Candidatus Cloacimonas sp. SDB | reverse complement strand
TTTTCCCTTTTGAATTTTTTACCGGATCCAGTGAAATCTGCAACCATTTGACCTTAATTCCATCTTTTCTCTGCACTCTGATCCTGAAAACAACAGATCTCGCCTCCGTGATCGAGTAATTTATATTTTCCAGCAGAATCGCGCTATCCTCTTTCAGAAGGTTGGCAGACCAGTTCTGAAAAGATGATGGATCGTTTATCTCAAGCAGCTTCTTAAGGGCAGGGCTGGTAAGTACTACTTCCGGATCCTGAGATTTTTTACCACTCGGAGCCAGCCGGAAAATTGCATGATTCTCAGTATTTTGAACTAAAGACTGCAGTTGGGCAAGTTCCGATCTAATCTCCGTCACTTGTTCTTCAACCTTTCTATCCAGGTCATTCTGCTGCAGTTTAAGATCTTCCTCAGAATATTTTCTTGTACTGATATCGATCCAGTAACTCTGAATCATATCTATTTTACCAGCACTGTTTGTGACAGGGCTGGAATAACTGAGTATGGTAAGAGTGTCCTTCTTACCGGCAGGTAGTATCTGCAGTTCCTGACCTGCCATTTTTTTCCCTTTCAGTACCTGTTGGTAGGAAGAAATCAGCTCCTTATCATTCAAAGCCAGATCCTGAAGATTCATTTTCAGAAGTTCAGTTCTTGCGATTCCGAGAAGTCTTTCAGCGGCAGAGTTCACCTCCAGGAAGTTCAATTCGGTGTCCAGAGTGATAATGGCTAGCAGTGATTTATGGTAAGCATTATCCAATTTTTCTCTGGTATTGCCTAATTTATTCTTGAATGCAATAAGTTCGGTTATTTCCCGGTTAAGAAAATAGGCTTTATTTGAAGAAATATTTTTTATCTCGGCTTTGAACCATTTAATCTGAGAATTTATTTCAATAGAGTATTCCAGTGCAACTGAACTTTTCCTCTTAAAACTTTTCTGTAAAGCTGAGAGGATTTCAGCCCCAGTATTTCCAGGTAATAACTCGGAAATAATTTTATCCTTATCTTCAGTTTTAAGGGGAAAATCAGAATTTACCGGAATATTTATGATTTGCAGGATCTTACCAGAAGGGTCCAGAATGAAAATTTCTTCGGGAAGAATTTCTAAAGCTTTGTTCAAATTAGAATATGATATTTCCAGATCTCTAAATTTATTTATGCGGTCAGAAATATCGCAGGCAAAACAGTAAATTTCAGCAATATCATCATTTACAGCGAAATGAGGGTGCAGAATAATATCAAGGCTGAGAATCTGATGATTTTTGGTCCGTATCTTTTTTTCAACGAGAGTTGATTCACCAGAATTGAAATTTCCAGGTTTAAACAGTTTCTCTGTTTTATCCAGCCAAAGATCCTGCCAGTTCATTTTTTTCTGCAGTTCTTTTAAGCTGTAACCGGTTAAATCACAGAAACTTTTATTAGCGCTGATGAATTTCCCGGCAGCATCACAGATGGCAAAAGGCTGAGAGAATTCCTGCAGTATATTTGCATTTATCTCAATCTGCTCCAATTTTTTCTGGAGCTTGCTTTCTCTCAGTTTATCAGCGGTAACATCAAAAACTGCACCATTTATGTATTTCACCTGTGCTTCAATTTTCACAGGTTCAGCAATAAACCTTACCCAGCGTTTTTCTTTCTTACCTTCATCAAGCAATTGGATTGTGAGATCTGCACTTCTGCCGGAATCGATGACCGATTTCAGAGCTGAGTTCAGTTTCTCATTATCTTCCTCAATCGCATTCACGAACCAGTTCTCAAATTTATCTATATCCGGCACTCCGGTAATATCCTGAAGAGAAGAACTGCAGTGAATGACTTTTATCGGTTCTTCCTTCTCGTGGTTAACTGACAGCCTGAAAGCAGAAAAAAGACTCGGTTCATAAACGGTCGACTTCAGATCGTTAAGATTTTGATCTATGATCTGCAATTGTTCCAGATACTCCTGCTCTTTGTTATGAAATTCCGCAATAATCTGAGCTTCCCTCTGTTTCATTTCGGTAATATCCTGTATTATGAAAAGCAGATATTTCTCCTTAGCGGAAAGAATTTGCCCTTCCAGGAAACAGGTGTCTTTTTTAAACTGAAATTTTTCTGCTTTTCCTGTTTTCCGGTATTCTGACAAGGCCTTAAGTATTTTTCCGGAAGTCTCATCAGAAAAGATCTCTTCCGGTTTTTTCCCGGCAATTTCTGTAGTTAAACCCAGGCTTTGAGCCAGTGGATTGAGAGTAAATTTACTGATCACACCATTTTTGTCGATTTCCAGCAGGATATCAGGTATCTTCTGGATCAGATCTTCCAGTTCCTGATGGGAAATTTTTAAAGACTGCAGAAATTCTTTGGGTTGAGTGATGTCATTGATAAAATAACAAAGCAGATCAATTTTACCGGTTTCTTTCAGCAGGGGATGCACATTTACTTCAATTATAATTTTACTACCATTTTGATGGATCAGTTCCTGTTCATATTTTTGAGCTTTTTCTGATTTTTCCAGCGCTTTGAATGCTTTTTCCGGGGCAGATTGAGATTCTGCAGAAGTAAGATCTGTCTTCCAGTTAAGAGTGGAGATTTTTTTAGAGTCATAACCGATGAGTTCGGAAAAAGCGGAATTGCAATCAATTATTTTGCCATCCCGTTTTGTCAGCACAAAAGGCTGTAACGTCTTCCGCAGCATTTCTTTGTTCAGTTTTCCATCTTCCAGTTCCTGCAGTAATTCCGTTTCCAGCTGTTTCTGTCTGGTAATGTCTGTGATAACACCATTGAAAAATTCAACTTTCCCCTTAACTTTTTTACCCGGATCCAATATCAGATTTATCCAGCGGTACTGATTTTTTTTCGGATGATACAACCTGATCTGCTCATTCAAATATTCACCCTGTTCAACAGAATGGCGAAAAGTGCCCACAAGTTTTTCTTTTTCATCCGAATGTATATTCCGAAACCATTCAGCAAAATCTTCCGTAACAGTAATACCTAAAATATCGTTCAAAGAGGAGCTGTACAATACTGCCTGTTGTTTAACAGTGGCATCATCGTGCAATTCGATGCGGAAGGTGGCAAATCTGCTAACATCTTCACGCAAGGATTTCCAGTAGATCTGCTCTTCTTTTAAGGTTTCAAGCTGCTTGAGGAGTGCAGTATCGGGACGCGGTTCTTTTTTCTTAACTTCCTGTATTTCCTGCGTTTGATATCTGCTGAGTACAGCTACGCAGATAATATTTCTATCCTGATCATAAACCGGATAGATGTAATGAGAAAGCCATTTCTCTTCGCCATTAATTTCTACCGGACAATAAATATTACCACTGTTTCCGGAGCTGAAAGTATATTTTATCTGCCTGGCAAGCTCATCTGCATACTCAAATTTATAGAAATTATAAGGAGTTTTACCGATTATGTCTTCTGATTTTAGAGCGAGAAAGGGCCGGTTGCAGTAAAGATATTTACCTTTAGGGTCATGCAGGGTAAAAATAGCTTCAGAACTTTCTATCATGAGCTTATATTGTTCCTGGTCAGCAATAATTTCTTTGATTCTGGTATCCAGAATATCTGCAGGCAAGGCTGCCTGGTCACCGACTGAGGTAGAATCAACAGTATCTCTGGATTTTGGTTTAACATTCGATCGCAATCGAACTTCAGCAATTCTGGCAGCCACAACTTTTTCGGATATCCGCTGTTTAAGCTCATGCAGTTCATTAGCAGCCTCATAAGCATTCTTATAATCTTCCTCTTCCAAGGACAATTCAATAATTATCTCCAGATTTCTGACGATTAATGATTTGGATTCAATTTCGCGGGCGATCTTGATCGATCTGGAAGCATATTCATTCGCCTGCTCGTGGTCTCTCAATCTCAAGTAGCAGGTTGCAATATTATTCAACAGGTCTGCCAGTACCCAGGTGCCCCGTTCATTTCCTTGCAGAATATCTGTAAATTCCAGGAATAGATCGAGAGCTTTCTCGTATTTATCTTCTTTAATAAGTAGAAGCCCCAGGCTGTTAGAGGCAGCGGCAAGATAATCTTCCTTACCGATCTCTTCAGCAATTTTCAATGCTTCCGCTGCCAGTGTTCTTGCTTCATCAAGATGTTGCTGCTCAAAGGCCAGCACACTCAGATTGAGGGTTGCATTAAAGATTCCCGCTTTATAGTCCTGTTGTTTCCAGATCTCAATAACTTTGTTCAGGTATTCTGCAGCAGTATCGTATTCTTTTATCAAAATATAAATTAAAGCCAGATTATTCATGATGTCAGCCTGCTGCAGGAGATCATCCTGTTCCTGGGCTAGCTGCAAAGCTGCAAAATTATATTCTACACTCTTATCGTATTCATTTAATTTGTAATAATTTTCAGCTAATTTTATCAGCGTGGAGCTTAAGCCTTTTTCATCCTTTATTTTTTGAGTGAGGGAAAGTGAGTTTTCCAAAGCTTCAATAGCTTTAACATAACGGACAGTAAGGAAAAGGGTATCGGAAATTCTACGATCAGCTTCAGCCTCTTCTTTTTCCATTTTCAGTTTTCTGGCTAATTTTTTGGCATTTCTGGCATGTAAGGCAGCTTTCTGCAGATCGGAATCCATATATAAAGCTGATAATTGCAGCAGAGTATCAACTTTATCTTTTTTCTTAAGAAACTGAAGCGCTCTTTCCAGTTCGCTTATAGTCTGCATTAAGTCTCCCTAAATCAAGTTTCTTCCCTGTAAAACATACTCAAAAGATTTATTTTTTTCTTTGAGCTG
>LKUH01000494.1 GCA_001412425.1 Candidatus Cloacimonas sp. SDB | reverse complement strand
AAGACCAAATTACCCAAAAAGTTGCCGCTAATGTTTGGCGTGCGCCACGATTCTTCCTGCTTTTCTTCTTGCTGATTGTGGGCACGTTTGTTACACGAATTATCAGATATATATCAGATCAGAATAATTATTAATAATGACCACAAACTTAAACATAACTGAAAATATCTTTAATAACCTTGAAAACCTCCTAATTACTAAAAAAGAGTTTTTACTTCTTTGGTGGTTCTTTATCTTCTTTGATAACTCGGATAGGTCGTTGTTGTGGTTTCTGTGGTTGTTCCTGGGACGGATTTTGAGTTGTACTTGGTTTAGGCTGTTGAGTTGGCTTTTCATTGTTTTCATTACACATAAATACCTCCTTTAAACTAAATAAATTTGTTTATAAAAAAAGCAAATGAACTAAGAATAAAAAATATAAAAGAAATTATTACCGAGTTGTAAGTCATATGACGGAAATATGATTTCAAGTCATTATTAACTGTATTTTTTTGACTTGCTTCAATATACCAAGATATGAGAAAATTCCTAATGTCTTCTTCAATCAGATCTGGGATTTCATTTTCTTTTGTATTAATATCTAAATAGTATTTTTCAAATTTCTTAATATCATCGTCAATTTCTTTAGGTTTAGGAATATAACCATAAGAATAATTGTGAACAGTACGAATAAAGAAATATGTAGAGATAAGAATACATTCCATTAAAAGAAAATAAAAAATAAAAAATGCTATTGACCAGTATAAAGAACAGAAAAAAGGCAAATTATTTAAGAAATAAATGCCAACTCCACAAATAACTATGATAACACTTATAATATAGGTTAGGCTTTGTTCAATATTGTCTCTGCGGTCTAATTCATAATGATACATGTTTTTGAAAAAGTGATAAAAATAATCATTATAAATACTCATTTACAGACCTCCAAAAATCTAATTAATTTGTCTTAAACATTCACCTCAACGATCTGCAAAGTATCATTGCCAAAAATATCAACAACCCGAACTGCGATTTTGTATTTTCCGTTTTCAGCGTATTCATATTCTGCAGAAGTGAATTCAAGATTGTTATTTTTCTTGGAGCGGAACGATTGCCATTCATTTTCGAAAATATAATTGCCAGTCCAGATTTTCTTATCCTTTTCGGTTAATTTAATCATTTCTTTTTTACTTTCATAATCGAAGTCAACAGCCCAATAATCAATCCAATCGTGCCAGTTTTTAGTTAGAATTTCACGATTAAGAATCCCTTCTTTTGTTTTGGAGATTTTAATGATCTGACCATTTTCAATTACAATCTTGCTGCTGCTTTTCTTCAGGCTTTGTTCGATTTCCGTCAAATCATCTTGTGTGTAGCGAGTAATAAAATCTTTTAATTCAACAGTTACTTTTTTGCCTTTTACTTTTGGCATTACTTCGAGGTAAGCAACATCATAAAATTTGACCTGACCTTTTGCAACTGCTCGTTTATCGAAAACTTCACGAGGAATATTTTTGAGAACAAGATTAACTCCATACTCTGCTAATTCCTGCTCTATAAATGGAGCAATTGCCATTTCAAATTCAAAACCCAGCACATCGACGCGCGTAATGGTATTTTCCACACACTCTTCCAGAATTTCCTGAATTATTGATTTCGTTACCGGAAAATCTAGCGGACCCACATAAACCAGTCTGTCGCCCTTTTGACCGTGCAGCGTTTTGAAACCGGAAATACGTTTGGCTTTATACCCTTGCAGAATTAATGAAAGATATTGCTCGTGCTTGATCTCTAGCTGTTTCTGCTGTTCGGCTTCGGAGAGGTTTGTGTTTACATTCAAAAAATAACGGCGTTCGTATTTACCCAGATTAAGGATTTCAAAAGAACGAAAATCCGTGCCAGCTTCTTTCATTTCTCTCTGCACTTTTATCATTCTTTTGCGGGTGGTGTGAATGGCAAACCTGCCCAAATCTGCTACTATCCATTTTCTACCCAATTTCTCTGAAACTGCTGCCGTGGTACCGCTGCCGCAGAAGAAGTCGCAGACAATGTCGCCTTCATTGGAACTTGCTTTTATTATGCGTTCCAAAAGCGCTTCTGGTTTTTGGGTGGGGTAATTCAATCTTTCAGCAGCATTACTATTTATCATTTCAATTTGCCACCAGTCTTTAGGTAAACTACCTTTACTAATATATTGACGATAAGTTCCTTCTGGATTTCTCATTTCATCTTCAATAGATAAGTCACCTTGTCCAGATTTACTCCTTATCATATATTTTCCTTTTTCGTCTTCATATTTGAACCTTCTTATGTAATCTTCAGGATAATCTTCGTAAATAATATTGTAGATAGGATTATCTTTTTTTTGATAAATAAATATTGTGTCATGTTTGTTTGCAAATCTATTTTTTACTGTCTGCATAGTTCTATAACACCAAATAATTTCATTTCTATAATTATAAACACCAAAAATATCATCTAAAATAATCTTTAGAAAATTATTCACCCTCCAATCACAATGCACATAAATCGAGCCGTCATCTGCAAGCAAATCGTGTATCAGTTTTAATCTTTCATACATCATGCTCAGGTAGCTGGAAATACCTCTACCCCAGGTATCGCGGTAGGCAATTTCTTCCAGCACGGTTTGCTTTTTGGTTACGTCATCATCGCCAATTTTCACATCGAAACCGAAATCTGCGCCCACCGCAAAAGGCGGATCGATGTAGATGAGTTTAATGCCGCCTTGTTCTTCAATTTCCTTTCGCAAAGGTCCGTTTGCCAACGAAGAAATAATGAGTTTATTGTCACCCCAGATCAGTTTATTTGTCCAGCCTTTGAGTTGTCTTCCACGGACGTCCATTTCAAAGAACTCAAATGTGGATTCTCTGTTGTCATATTTTTCCCGGCGCGGCTCGTCGATGTGTTCGATGGAATGAAAAGGCAGCACCACGTTTGTAACTTCTTCGCTGCG
Source organism: Candidatus Cloacimonas sp. SDB (assembly GCA_001412425.1). Classification (GTDB taxonomy): domain Bacteria; phylum Cloacimonadota; class Cloacimonadia; order Cloacimonadales; family TCS61; genus SDB. Next base: position 4,695 of record LKUH01000494.1, on the reverse strand, counting down.
TCCGTTCCAGAACAGAAAAACGTCTTCATCGTCTTTTGCCAGTTTATACAAGTATTCTTTGGGAATAGTTTTACCTTCTTTAATGCTGTTTATAACAATATCTTTTTCTTTTTCGGAGAGCATGTTTTTTTCCTGGATCATTTATTTTTCCTCTTTTATTGAATACAATTTAATTACATCTTCAAAACTTTTTATGTCTTTTTTGTATTTGTCCCAATCTTTTTGTTTAACATACAAAGGATGATATTTGTATTTTGTTTTATACTTGTTCACATCTTTACACCAAACTGTCAAACGTTTTATCTTGCGAATATCTTCCAGATCTTCTCTGCCTTTTGTTTCAATTATATAAATTGTTTTATCATCCTTTTTTACTACAAAATCAGGATAATAATTACTGATGTTTCCCTCTTCATTTTTGTATTCAATTTTGAAATTTATTCTGAGAATGTTTTTAATAAAAGAGATAATGTCATCACATTCATCCAGAAAACTGGCAAATTCAAGTTCGAATTTGGAATCACCTACAATTTTATTCAGAATGGATTTTTTGGGAGTAAGATATTCCTGGTTATTATAAATTGATGGTTTTACTTTTCGGAGTTTGATATAATTTTTTACTTCCGCTGAACCAGAATCTGAGATTGTAAGCCGGGAAATTGCATCTTTAAAAGTAGAGAAGATAATCTTTTTGGGAGAGGGTTCAGAAAGATTTCTCAGGATGTTTTTATCATTCAAATCTACAATCTCAGTGAATAATTTCTGTTCAATAAAATCTCTAACCTTTGGATATAGGACTTCGAAGCTACTGAATAAACGGCTTTCTTTCAGAATGGCATTTGTAAAAAAAGAGATAACATTCCTGTAATCAGAATCTGTATTTTCAAATTCGATTTTATGAGAGAATTCTCCGTCAAGATCAGTAAAAACAATTTCTCGTAATTCTTCTTCTTTGAATTTCCAGACATTAACTTTCTTATTATGAAATTCATTGATGTTTAGCAATTCCAGTTTTTTGTATTCACGATAAATTCTGGGAGTGAGAACAGGAATTGGAATATCCAGTTTTTCCATATCTTTTTCTGGATTGTCTTTGTCTGTTTCAATAATTAGAGATTGTTTTGGTTTATAGTTTTTTCCCATTTTTCTATAAACGAGTTCCACACCTTCAACTTTGATTGATTCCACAAAGTCAATGAATGCCTTCGTGCCGATTACTGCCAATTCTTCTGAAACATAGAGCGGAAACATTTTTCGCAGACCTCTACCAATTGTTTGTTCTGGAAGAATTTTACTGTTATCAGAATAGGGGCGCAAACCAACCACTGTTGTCACATTTTTTACATCCCAACCCTCACGAAGCATTAACACAGAAACGATTGCTTTATAGGGGCTTTGATCAGAATCAACGTGATCGGCAGCATTTCGTAAATAATCCAATTCATCTTTAGATTTTTTTGAAGTTGTGCTTTCTGAAATTTCTCCGCTTTTGTTGGTGTGAATTAAGAGAACCGAATCTTTGAAAATCGGAAATCGGTTTTCCAGATATTCTTTAACCTCATCGCTTTGTTTAGTTGTTGTTGTCATTATAAACAGAAGTGGAGTTTTTATTTTTTTTAGATGATCAAATTGCTTTTGCCATTCAACAACACCGAGATTGATATAATCTTCATATCTCTCAATAAAATCATCAGAATCTTTTTCTTTTAGTTTTGCCCGTGAAGCTAAATCGGGAAGAACCAGACTTTTTACTACATTTTGTTTGATCGCTTCGACTAAAGGATAATCGCAAATCGTTTGCACAAATATTTCACCTTTTCGATGTTTAGGTGTGGCTGTGAAATCAACTTGAAGTGATAAACCATTATTTTTTTGAAGCAAAGTATTATGAATGTCTTCGATGTTTTTGAACCAGGCAAGGCTTTCATCGTGGATATGATGAGCTTCATCATTAATTATCAAAATATCTTTAATTTTATCGCTTCGGAGAATTTTGCCAAGATCGGTTCCTTTATCTTTATCGGCTTCTGGACTTGGTTTAGAACCCAAAAAGAAATCTGAGACATCATCATCATCGAAACTTGATTCACTTTTTGAAGATAGAAAAACACGATGGATATTTGTTAAAAATAAATTGCCTGCCGGAGAAATTGCTTTTACTTCATCTTGGATGTGAACAGTTATTTGAAAGTCAGATTGCCAGTTTTTATCAGCAAATCCATCTTCGGGAATTATCGGGTCTTCTTTATAAATTTTAAGACCTTCAAAATCTTTTTTCAGGCGATTTAAAACAATAATATTGGGAGCAATGAGCAGAATGTTTTTGGAAAGTTTTGATTCGTTTTCGTAAAGTTTATTAAAATACGACCACGCCGTTACAAGGCTTGCCACTTTTGTTTTACCAGAACCTGTTGCCATTTTGATTACATATCGAGTCCAGTTCTCATAAAAGTGTCCAGTGCTAACCAATCCTGAAGAATCAAATCGCATTAAATTAAATTTGTCGTGAGCTTCTACAACTTCGTAAAGATAGATAATTGATTCCATTGCTTCTCGTTGAGAGAAATAATATTGGAATTGAATTTCTTCATCATCGATGATATTGCTGTGTTCAGTTTGAAACCAATATTTTAATAGTTGCTTTGAAGTGTCTGTTGCACCTTCATAATTTTTCAATCGCCAATCAAATACTGCTTCACGGATTTTATGAACCAAAGGCGGAAGTAAAAAATTATAACCAAGTTCTCGTAGTTCATTTGTTGTTGGAACCCATCTTGAATCAGGTGGCATTATTGAAAACGGATCGATTTTTTTCTTTTTTTCTGACATTTTATTTCCTTGAGAAAGATTTCTTTATCAACTTCAAATCACGTCAACAACCTTTTACTTTTAACACTTTATTTTTTAATCAAATTCGTGTAACGGGAACTGGGCGATGCTTTGAACGAAGTGAAAGGCATGCCCAGAGTTAGCAGCAGAAGATACTATTTTAAAAGTAAGCATTTCTTCAAACTTACCTGTCTTCCATTAACTTTGAGACTATAAAGATAAACTCCTGAACTAACTGAATCACCAAGATAATTATTACCTTCCCAGTAAACAGTATATTGACCTTGGATTAAGTCTTCATTTATTAAGGTGTTAATTTTTTGTCCTTTAGAATTATAAATATTTATCTCAATGGATGAATCATTTGGAATGCTAAACTCAATCATAGTTGTAGGATTAAAAGGATTTGGGTAATTACTGAGAGACAAATCACTATTCAACATCAATGAATATTCATTTGAATTTACATATGGTTCAGTAACGGAATAATAAATATCAAAATCACCATCTGAAGAGTCAGACCAAACATAATGAACAAGATCATCAATGATTAGTAAATCTGGATTATTGGGTTCTCTATTATAAGCAAATGGTGCATTTTCGAACCATCCCTCAGAAACTTCAATAGTAGATCCGATCCAATTACCACAAGGGTAAAAACCCTCAGAAAAAGCATAGTGCTCCCAGGAAATGAATACAGAATTATCATCCATAAAACTCATGTCAGGATTCCATCGTTCATTTAGAGGTGAATTTGGGTGTGTCCAATAGGGAACAAGTTCCAAATCCGACCATTCTCCATCATCGAGATTAAAGTAATATAAATCATTATGCCACGTAGTTAATAGTGTTTGATTTGATACGAAATGAATAATATCAGTTAAGTCCTTTTTAACTACAAATTTTTCTCCTAATCCGACATAAGGAATTTGAGTATATGCTTGCCAAACTCCATCTACTGATCTTTGAGCATGATAAATGGTTTCATCTATCATTCTGGATAACCAGAAGCAATTAACAATTTCATTATTAGATTTAATCAATTGGGGGTAACTATAAACAGCTTGGTATTCATTTTCGTATAGAAGTTCAATCTCACCCCAGTTGGAGATTTCATCAGTAGTGGAATAATATACCCTAACAGGTTCGCTATAAATATATGTTTCCCAAACTATATGAATATAATCTGTATCATCAATGATCAAAGATCCCGAATTGATTAAAACTGTCAAATATGAGGTAACTTCAAAGTATTCGAATTCATTTGAATCATTTATTAAGCCAATCATCAATAGGTTCTCATTATCAATAATCTGATCGAAAAGTATAAAGATCCCGCTATCATTAATCAAAATATCATTAATATCAATATTACCAGCAATAGGATAATAATAACTTTCTGACCAATTATCAGACACAAAATATCGATAACTTAATCCCTGTTCTTCTCCTAAATTATCGACCCAGAATACGTATTCAGAATCATCATTCTTGAGTAGGAATGGTTGCTCTGAATCATAATCATTATTACTCAAATTAATTATTTGAGAATAAGCATTGAAAACAAGAAGAATCAACGAAATAATTACAAAAAACAACTTCTTTTGTTTAATCATAATTTCCTATTTCTTTTGCTGCTAACGGAAACTTGGCACGAAGCTGAACGAAGTGAGTGCTTTGGCCAAGAGTTATGTATATTTTGTAAATCTATTTAGAGTTTCTGAAAATATCCCACAACTCCCTGGGCTGAATAATTGGAACTTTATTGTAACTTTTAAGAACTAGCAGATCTTTGTCACCAGTAACTAAAAAATCAACTTGAATTTTATCAATAATACCTAAAACGGGATCATCATTTTTATCACG
>LKUH01000493.1 GCA_001412425.1 Candidatus Cloacimonas sp. SDB | reverse complement strand
TAAATCATTGATTTCTCAGATTTCGAGTACTTTAAAATCAGATGATATCTTAGCTTTGAAAAATCCTGGATATTTTTATGCCGTCAGTGGCATTATTGTTCTGGTTGTTGCTATAAATTCATTTTTTTGATGGAGAAAGTTTTTTGACTTTAGGGAGGCTTTATGAGCAAGTTGTTTGTATTTTTGTTTGTATTAGTGACTCTTAATATTTTCTGCCAGAATTTCGAAGTAATTTTAATAAGCGATGGTGAAGATTTAATCCAACTTGCGGGAAGAGAAGCTGTAAAAATATCTGGCTCAGAAATCTATATTGCTTGCAAGGAATATGATTATCTGGATGACAACTCGAAGATATGTTTATTTAGTTCAAATGATAATGGTTATACTTATCAGAAAACTGTAATAGATATCATTGGGACAGCGGATCAATATCCCTGGCTTGAAGAACCAGTGATCGAAATTATGGATGATGGATCATTGATCATAGTTTACACCAGATTTGAAAATGATATTAAAAACCTTTATCGAGCCCTTTCTGATGAGAATGCAGAAAATTTTGACATTCAGCTGGTCACAGAAAATATTTCCGACGAAATCCATCTGATCGAAAAAAATGATATATTGACCCTGTCCTACCAGCAGGCAGATTCAATTAATGTGAACCAATTCTCAGTATTTCAGTATTTTACTGAAAAAGAAAGAAGTGTGAATGAGGATGGTGGAAATGAAGCAGGACTTCTTAAATTCTGGGGACCCGATGTACTTTATGGTCCTGTCCATTCCAATGATGATATCTGGATTCAACAGGCGGGTGGTGGTTCTAATAACGGCTGGCCAACCTTCTGGGGACCAGTGACTACTGCAGGTATTTTTCGTAAATATCCCACTGGAGTGAGATTAGAGGATTCTGGAGCGCCTATAGATCAGATCTTTCGAGGTGGTGATCCAGGTTGGGAAGAACTTGTTGAACCTGTGGAGCTTCCTGAAACAGCAGTTGAGATAAGGGAGAATGGGCTGCGTCCGTTTGAAACATTTGATGCAGATGTTGTTTATGTTAAAATTAATTGTTCTGGTTATGATTCCAGGTTAGGATATCGTGAGTTAAGTCGTATTGACAGCTTTAAGGTTTATAGCTGGTATCCTCATGATGCCGAGACAGCTCAGGCGATCATTGATTCAGGTGGTAACTGGTTTGAGGATGCAGAACACATCCATACAAATACTGTTCCTGTTTATGAAATGAACTGGATTGAAGGTCCTTCCGGTACAATTTATGATCAATCTGTCTGGGTAGAGAGTGAATTATGGATTGAAGGTGAAATCAGTGGAAAGCAGACCTGGGGTTGTGCGGATACTGTCTTCATAACAGGCGATATAGTTTATGCAAATACTTTACCAGGAGTTCCCCCCGATGATGAGGATAATCCCAATTCTACAGACTTTTTTGGTTTGGTTTCTGAGGAACAGATTTTAGTTAAATATAAACATATTGATCCCTGGGACGGAGAATTAGTAGAAGTCAACTGCAATGATATCTACCTGTATGGAGCTTATGCGGCAATTGGTAAAGGTGATACCTTAGAATATGGTGTAATGTCCTGTCACTATGATGGCATTTTCAGCTACGAATATCAGCATCCCCATGGCTCAACACCTGATTTTTTTGGAATCAGCCCTTATACCGGTGCTGACACAATATACACTTTTATTGATCTTCACAAATACATTTATCCGGTCAGTAGTATTGTACCGACTGAATACGAGGAATTCATCCTGCACGGCAATAATCCACCAACAGCTTATCCCTGTGGCTATCCCTACGAAAGTAATGACTATATATATTCCTATCCCAACAACAGTATGGGAGATCCGGAATATCAATTTCAAGTTCCCTATGGTACCGATCTGCCCTGGTATAATCCGGTCTGGCCTGAATCAGCAGAAGATATTGCTTACGAGAGAGGATACATCCATCTTTACGGCTCGATGATCCAGCGTCGACGAGGTTTTGTACACAGGTCAGGTTGCGATCCCTATAATCATGACGGTAATGAATGGGATATTGGGAATTATCAATATGATGGCGATCATCCTTCTACTGGTTATGCAAAAAATTATCATTACGATTCACGTTTTCTTGTAAATGAATTACCAGATTTTCCTTTAATGAACGGATATTATAACGATCGCAAATTAATCATAACAAATTCAATGAATGGTGGTGTAAGTTTTGATGAACCTTACGAGCTTTATGATGAGATCATGTTCAATGTTGACAGAACTTATTTTACTGAAAATGAAGATAAGGTAATTCTTTCACTTCAGGACAATTTTGAAAGAATAATATTATTTGAATCAAATGATGATGGACAGCAATTTGATTTTATTACCAATATCTATATGAATTTAAATAATACCAGTTCTATGTTCTATAAATCTGCAAATTTATCCCAGGATAATGTTTTTTACTTCTGTGGTAAACATTCATTTTACGAAACTGTTGTAGATAAATACGACCTGAACAATGATGACTTCAGTGGTATTTATTATGAGCAATGTTCCCCAAATATGTACGATTTTAATATTTCTCACGATGGGGTGAAAATGTATGCAAACCTTAAGTATTGGGAAATTCCCCCTTATATTTCATTAAATTATTCTTCCGAAAATGATCTGCTGGAAAATGAGGTGCAATGGATGCCGGAGATGCTAGAAAATATTTTCCTGGATAATTATGCAGAGCTGATTTTAACTTTTGATGAAAGCGATTCTCTCTACATATTTCTATATACCGGAGAAGATACACCGAATAATTCAAGGAGTCTGTATCTCATAAAAGGTTCCATTGCCGGCATCACTCCTGATACAGACAACGAGATTGCAGAACCTGTCTTAACTCTGGCAATTTACCCGAATCCATTTAATCCCGAAACTGAGATCAAGTTTGCTTTAGCAAAAGATTCTGAAGTAGAATTATCAGTTTTTAATCTTAAGGGGCAAAAAGTTAAAACTTTGATTGATCATTATCTGGCTAAAGGAAATCATTCTGCTAAATGGAACGGCGTTGATTCTTCCGGATTACCAACTTCTTCCGGAATATATTTCTTAAAATTGAAACATGATGAAGGAGTAAAATACAAGAAAATGATCTTGTTAAAATAATTGCCTGTTCCTAACTGTTAACCTTTAACTTTTAAATCCCTGCAAATCAATTCAGGTTGATATTTGAAGAAAAATTCCAGAAAATCAATTCATTGGCTGTAACCAGAATGTTCCGATCTTTAAAATTGAAGCTTGACATTTCTGCACAAATTAGAATATTAACAAATACTAATATTATAAGTACGGGGAAGTAGAAAATTAAATGGAAAATATAGAAAAAGCAGCTGAATTTTTCAAGATATTATCTGACCCGACCCGTTTAGGAATAGTGAACTTATTGCTGCAGCACAATTACTTATGCGTTAATGCTCTCACTAGAAGATTGAATGTAACTCAATCTGCTGTTTCACAACACTTGCGAATATTAAGACAAATCGGTTTAGTGAAAACAGAAAGAAAAGCTAACTTTATCCACTACTCCATTAACCCCGATATTTTACTGGAAGTGAAAAAATCTATCTCAAGTTTCCTGAATACTGTGTGAATGAAATGAATTCAAATATTATTGAAGCTGTTAATTTACACAAAAAATTCGGTGATTTTGTTGCAGTTGAAGACATCAATTTTGCTGTTAGAAAAGGTGAGATATTCGGATTACTCGGTCCTAACGGAGCAGGTAAAACAACCACCATCAACATGCTTATCGGATTGGCAAAAATAACGGACGGAAAGATATTCTATAATGGCAAAGACCTTACAAAAAATATTAACAATGCTCAGAATATCATTGGAGTGGTAGCGGACGAAAGTAATTTATATGCTGAAATGAGCGGTTTCGATAACCTGTGTTTTTGCGGGGCTTTGTATGGAATCAATAAAATTGTCAGAGAAAAAAGAGCTCATGAATTGATCGAATTATTTGATCTGACAGAATTTTCCCACAAAAAATTTCAGACTTATTCAAAAGGTATGAAAAGAAAGCTTACTATTGCTGCTGCACTCATCCATCAACCTGATATTCTTTTTCTGGACGAACCTACTTCCGGTATAGATGTGGCATCTGTGCGCCAGATAAGAAATTTGATCAAACAACTTAATTATAACGGTACATCAATTTTTCTTACTACACATTATATTGAGGAAGCGGAACGTTTGTGTGACAGGATAGCTATTATCAATCAGGGTAAGATTATTAAATTAGATACTGTTGCCAATTTAACTTCAGCCGTACAACGGGATAACATCGTCGAGATTGTTTTTGAAACAAACATCGCAAACGAAGCATCATTATCTGCTGATTTGCAACAGCAATTTCCAGCAGTTAAGATAGAGATTAAGAACAGCAACACCCTTAAAATCATCAGCGGAACGAAGATAAATATAGTACCATTTATCAATATACTGGCAGACAGAAATATTATGGAAGCCAGACTGATAAAACCCTCTTTAGAAGATGCTTTTGTTCTTATTACAGGTATCGGACTGAAATTGATGAAAAAAGAGAAGGAGAAATGATGAAATCCCTTACAGCATTTTGGAACATACTTCTTAAAGATATGAAGAACTATTATCTAAAGCCACCCAACATAAGCTGGGGCATTATTTTTCCCTTTGCCTGGATGCTGATGATGTTCATAAGAACGAAATCTGCCTTTAACATGCTGGAAGTTTTCCCTGGAATTATTGCCATGTCCATACTTTTCGGAACTACCTCCATGCTGGCTGTAACAATAACTTTCGAAAGAAAATCACGCTCCTTCGAGCGCCTGCTTTTAGCTCCGATTAGTATTGAACTTCTGGTAATTGCTAAAATTTCCGGAGCAATCATATTCGGGATTTTTAACAGCTTTATTCCTGTTTTAATCTCATTTTTCTATTTTAAGGTAGTTGTAGAAAATTTTACCGCTTTGGCAACAGGCATCATCTTGCTTTCTTTTGTATCAACTTTGTTAGGATTGTTCATCTCAGTTGCCGCCAAGGAAGTATTTGAGGCTCAGACTTATTCCAATTTCTTTCGTTTTCCCATGATATTTCTGTGTGGTCTGTTTGTTCCGATAGCCTCTCTGCCACTGCTTATTCGCCCCTTATCCTATCTATTGCCAATAACTTATGGTGTAGATATTTTACGCTTTTCTGTGGGCCAGAATAACATATTGGCTTTTGGTTTGAACCTTTTACTGCTGCTTGCTTTCTGCTCCCTGCTTTTTTATCTGAGCATATTTAATATCAAAAGAAAATGGATTTTATAATTTTTTTGATCAATGAAAAATTTTATACTGAACGCAGGTTGTTCGGCTAACTACTACTTTTCTCGGCTTCAGTTTTAAAAGTCAATTATCAATCCCAGAACAGCATAATGGAACAGAGCAAAAGTATAAACTTCATCGTTATCTGCCCCACCTTCCAGAATTCGGTATCCTGCTTTTAGTCTTAATTGATCTGAGATGTCATAAGTTATTGCTGCCAGTACATCCTCTGCCCTGCCTTGCGGGGCTGCAAGAGCATCTCCATCCAGTAGTAAACCAAATTTATCCTGGAAATTTAAATCCCGGTCCAGTTTCCCTTCAGATTTAACAGATAAAGGAGCCAGCAATACACCTAAATGATGTCGGGAATTAAAGCTGTAAAAAGCTCTTAACCGATAAAATGGAATAACATCAGTTTCCAATTCTTCCGATAAAGAAAACAGAGTACCTTCATCACCTGGAATTCTAATGTCATTGTATCCGCTGAATAAAGCTCCTGTTTCAACATCCAGCTCCAGACTTGCATGAAGTGATAACTGCAGGAATATTAGACTTACTATGAGATATAATAACTTAACTGATTTTTTCACTTATTCTCTCCTTTAATTATTTTTTGCTGATAATCTAGGGATCAAAACAGGAGTATTCTGCTTATAAGTTTCATAATCTTCCTGACCTCCCCATTTTTGATCCGCTCTTTTTTCCAATATGGGAATTCCGCTGATTTGAGTTAATAATATGGCAACAAATACTGGTGATACTAGAGCAACCCAGTTCCATCCTTTAAGCACAGGAAGTGCTATGATCAGAACACCTGTCCAGAGCATGATCTCACCAAAATAGTTAGGGTGCCTCGATCTGGACCAGAGTCCCGTGTTAATGAATTTTCCGTTATTTGTGGGATCCGTTTTGAAGCGGCTTTTCTGCAGGTCGGCAACTGCTTCCAGGGTAAAACCGATGATCCAGACCAGGAAGCCGAAAAGAGCGAACAGATCAAGTTCTTTGCGGTTAGACGTTGTAATTACAATTAAAGCGGCTGAAAGGGTAAAGGTTATCCAGAGTGCCTGCAAGGTCCAGGCTGTGAGGAATCTGAAGAAATGCGGTTTAATCTCATCAAATCTGCCATCCTTCCCTGCTTTTAATACTCTTCGGAACAGAAAGCTTCCCAGCCGTACTGCCCAGATCATCACCAGAATCAGCATCAGGGCAGATCTGCCGTCCACTATTGGACTCAAACATACAGAAATTATCACCAGCGCAATATAGGTTAAACTTCCGACAATGTCATAAAATCTTTCAGTCTGCAGCAGAAATGCCGGAATAAAAGCAATCCATTGAATCAGAAATGCAAATGCGACCAGTAATCCGAAAAGAGGAAGCCCGTGATAAGTTATTCCGTTCCAGCTTCCTGCTAATGCGATTCCAAACCCTAAAAGTATGGCCAAAATTAATCCGATTATAGCTTTACCGTCTTCTTTTTTCATATTCGGTTCCTCATTAATTTTGTAATATAATTAAAGTTAATTACCAAAAAAATCAAAATTTATTTATTTCAAACGCTAGAAACATTGATTAACTGATTGATTCGTACAGGTCTATTTATAAAACCTCATAATATTTAGTATCAATTTCATTTAAGTCAGAATAATAACCTCTATATTGGGGCGGCAATAATTCAGCCAGGCGTAACATCAACTGGTCAACCAGCTCCTGTCTTATTCTGGAATTTTTTTCCGAAGTGTTTATCCGCAATGGTTTTCCGACTCTATAAGTGAAGGGAGTGCGTTTAAATCTAGCAATATTCTTCCAGAAAGATTCTGCCCCAAAATGAACAACAGGTATTATGGGAACATCAGATAACATAGCCATTGAGATAATTCCGGGGTGCGCTTTGATAAGTTTACCGTCTCCGGTTCTGGTCCCTTCAGGCGCAATAACAATTATTCTATCCTGGTTCAGGAAATTCCTGACTTTACGGAAAGTACTGGCTGTGAATCCTTCCCGGTCTATCGAAATGGAATCCCAGCAATTAGCTAAAATTCTTGTAATCAGGTTTTTCCAGGTTTCTTTTTTGGCAATGCCATGAACCTTCCTGGGAGCAAGATCAACATAAAACAATGGCACTTCCAGAAAACTGATATGGTTCATCGCAATTATAAAAGGTCCTTTGAGGGGAATTTTCTCCAGTTCTTTATCGTCCACCTTGCAGATCACATGCAACAGACTTTTCAGCATAACGGCTGCTATTTTCCCACATAATTTCATGTTTTATCCTTACTCCAGGTCACAATTTTATTATTTTCAAGGCATTGGGGATGCATTCAACTTCAAGCTCTTTACCCGTTTCACAAATTGTTTCACCATCCGCATGAACTGCCAGTGAGCCATTTACAGCTTTTAACATAAAAGCCGAGCTCTGAGCGGTGAAAGTATTATCCAGACTGTTTTGAGTACCTTTTAGATAATACAGCATCGTTTTAAGAAGATCCCTGCGACTGCCTTGTCTGGTAAGACACATATTCAGAACTCCGTCATTGTTATTGGCATCTGGCGTCATATAGAAACTTCCGCCCATTCTTTTACCGTTCATTATTGAGATGAGGGCAGGTGAATATCTTGAAGTTACCTCATTATAAGTTAATTCAACATCAGGGGCAGACGGATACAGCATAAGAGTTTTAAGTGCTCCGATAAAATAGGCGGCAGCACCATGAATATGTTTCATTTTAGCTGCTTCCAACCCGACAATAGTGTCAAAACCCACACCAATACCATTACCAAAATACCTGCCATCAGGATAATTTCCGCCTTTTACCAGTCCTACATCCATATGAGCAGGTTTACCATGAACAATGGCATTCAGACTGTCTTTAAGGGTTAAAGGTATATCAGCGCCATAGGCAAAGTCATTACCCCGGCCAATGGGAATAACTCCTAAAACAGGCTCATTTTCGTGAGAGTCTCGTTTCAGTTTAGTCCGCATCAAGCCATTAATGATTTCATTACAGGTCCCATCTCCTCCAGCCGCAATTACAGCCGTATTCGAATCAGCTGAAAATTATTCTGCCAGCTCAATACCTTCACCAGCATATTTTGTAATGTGAATTTCATAATCCATTTCGAAATTTCGCAAAAACTCATTTATGAAGGGAATATGCCTGGGAGCGTACCCTTTTCCTGCTATCGGATTCAATATAATTATCAGTCTTCTCATCAAGATCCTCTGATATCATCATTTTTTATTGATTACTTTGAAA
>LKUH01000492.1 GCA_001412425.1 Candidatus Cloacimonas sp. SDB | reverse complement strand
CGTTAATTTCTCAATTAAAAAAGGTAATATATGTTTGGTAGAGGAAAAGGTTTATTCTGGGGTAAGGGTAGAGGTAAGAACTGTAATAAGTACGGACGGAGATGCAGGCATACAGGTCGGAAATTTCCCTTAAGCAATGCAGAAACGGGCAGCAGACATTTCATAGTTCTAAATCCTGACAAAAAAACACTGGAGATGGGTATTTATAATGGCTGCGTAATCACAATACACAAAAATGAACCTGCAGACAAGAACATCGTTGTCGGGGTGGGAGATTCTCGTTATATAATTCCCAGAACAACTGCCGAGCATATTTTAGTTGAGTAGATTATTTAAAATTTTATTAGAGTTCTATATCTATCTGATTTTTAATTTTTTCTTCAATTCTTTGCGGAATTTTATAACATCATTTTCGACACTTTTCATTATTTTATCGGCTTTATCAAATTCCAATATTCCAATATCTAATAATTCCGGTTTAATATAAATATCTGGTTTTTTAATTTCCATCTGATAATTTAAAATTGCCTTCTGCATAATATTTATAGTGGAATGTATATTATCAAACCAGTTGGGTTTTTTAAGTTTTTCCGGAATTGATCTGGAGCCTGAAACGTCTATGGCAATAACAAATTTGCAGTCTTTATTGATTATATCATAAGGAAGATTATTGAAAACTCCGCCATCGATCAGGACGGAATCATTTATTGTAACTGGTTCAAAGATGGCTGGTATGGAAATACTGGCTCGGATAGCCGGTACTAAGTCACCTTCTTCGAACACCACCATTTTTTCCCGCCAGAAGTCAGTAGCAACAATCTTTAAAGGATATTTAAGTTCAGAAAATTTTTTTACCGGTAATTTTTCTTCTAAAAATTTTTCCACTCCTTTTCCCTTCACCAGGCTGGAGGTGCTAAGAAAGGAAAAATCTATCATTTTATGAAGATCTTTAAAGCCAATTTCCTGGAGAATATTTTCGATATCTTTGCCTGACATACCGGTTGCATAAAAAGCACCGATTATTGCTCCGATGCTGGAACCAGAGATAATGCAGGGTTTAACATCCAGTTCATCCATAACTTTCAGGAATTCTATATGACAAAGTCCACGGGCTCCACCGCCACCCAGACAAAGTCCAATTTTAACCATTTTTACCTCCGTTAAGTTCCCATCTATTTTAGATATTTATCGAACCATTGGATGAACTCAGCCAGAATATGCAGATTCGATTCACGGGCATGATAACTGTGACCTTCATAGGGAAGAATTATTAATTTGGCAGTTCCTCCTGTTCCTTTTAATGCCTGAAAGAGGCGTCTGGATTGCATTGGATAGGTGCCTGAATTGGGATCGTCTTCGCCATGAATCAGCAGGAGTGGTTTGTCGATCTTATCAGCATGCATAAAGGGAGATATTTTAACATAAAAATCAGTTGCTTCCCAGAGAGTGCGTCTTTCACTCTGGAAACCGAAAGGTGTAAGGGTTCTGTTGTAAGCTCCACTTTTAGCAATACCTGCTTTGCAAATATCGCTGTGAGCTAGCAAATTGGTTACCATGAAAGCTCCATAACTGTGTCCTATTATTCCAACTTTTTCGGGATCAATAATACCCAGCGAGTCAAGATGGTCTACTGCTGCCTGCACACTTTGGATCAACTGATCTATAAAAGTCTCATTAACAGTTTCCGGATCACCGATAATGGGTATGGAAGCATTCATGAGAACTGCATAACCTTCCAGAGCGAAATAAATAGGTGAGGCTCCCCAGAAGCTGATGAATCTATTGGGAGATGTTGTAACCTGTCCGGCAGTGGATTTGTCAGTAAATTCTTGAGGATATGCCTGAATAACAAGCGGTAATCTTTTATTGCTGCTATAATTCTCTGGTAAGTAAAGTGTACCGGAAAGGGGCACACTATCTTTACGGACATAGGTAATAAGTTCTTTTTTGAGATTTGATAGTTCTGGATAAGGATTTTCATAACTGGTTATTCTTTCTCTTTCTCCCGTTGCCAGGTCCAGAAAAAAATAATTTCGCGGATTTTCAATATTTTCACTGCGGATAACTATTTTATTGAGCTTATCGTCTGTAAAACAGAACATGCGTTCATATTTATTTTCTGAACTTCTGAACAATATTTCTCTGTCCTGAGTTTTTATATTGAATTTTGCCAGAAATGGCTGGTTTCCTGAAGGTGTTGCACCAAAGACATTATTAAAAAAAATAAAGTCATCTCTTAGAATATATACAGTTTCGTTTCTGGTTGTTTTTTTGGTAACAAGTGAACCTAAGTAGTTATATTCATCATTAATATTTCTACTTATCAGTAATTCCAGATATTTATCGCTGATGCGATAATACCAGATTTTACTCCATAATTTATCACGATCATAATCGGAAAAGATCAATTCATCTTTTGTTTCCGACCAGTTAATGGAGGAAATCCGGTTTTCGACTTTAAAAAGTGTTTCCGGTTCGCTGGTGAAGGGTGCAGGTAGTCTAAAAACCAGATCACGATACTCTGCCTGTGTTTTGGGATCCCCCTGATCGAGAGCTTCCACCCAGATGAGGCAGGCATCTTTTAAAGGCTGCCATTGAAAACGGCGGGGTCCCAGATATGTACCCCCAATGGGTATCTGATCTTGCAGAGGTCGTTCATGAATATTTTTTATTTCTCTTCCTTTAATATCCCAGATGGA
>LKUH01000491.1 GCA_001412425.1 Candidatus Cloacimonas sp. SDB | reverse complement strand
AATCATAACAGATCAGCGTTAAAAAAAGAAGAAAACTAGACACCGATCAACGCAGATAAAATATGAATATAATGTTTGGCAGCTGCCACGAAGAGCGAAGCGAATGTGGAGCTGTGTGTTAGCGGTATTTTCTATTTCATCAATATGCATTTCTTAACAATCTCAACATTATTTACTTTAAGTTTATAAAAATATAAACCTGTACCTACCTCTTTCCCGGAATAATCTTTCCCATCCCAAACAATTGAATGCTCCCCAGCTATTATCTGATCATTTAAAAGTGATCTTATTTTCTGCCCTTTGATGTTGAAGATATCAATCTGTACTTCACTATTGTCCTGTAAATTGAAAATAATATTTGTCTCAGGATTAAAAGGATTAGGATAGTTAGAAAGTGTAATTTGATGGTTAGGAAGTTCATTATTTATAGAACTAGGACTATAAGTATACTCAAACAAACCGATATTAGCCCTCTCAGTAGTGATAAGATAATTTATCCCTTCATTCTCTACAAGATTAATGTCATAAATATAATTTAATCCGTTGAAGATTGCCATTGGCTCTGTATTATTAGGCATATTCTCATAAACTTCTACTATATGTCCTAATCTTGAAAAGATAAGATCATCACGTATCTCAATTCTTATACCATATTGTGATGAAAAATACAATTCCGGTTGTAACGGGTTATCTAATTGGTAGATTTTTGCTGTAGTTCCATAGGCATGCGAGCAATTCATTACCAGATAATTATCTTGCCTATGCAAATAATTATAATCAGAGAAATTGTTGATTTCATTTGCAATATACGGTTCATTCTCATCGAGACCATCTAGTATCAACAGATCATAAGGTGATGTACCATACGTTACATAAGCTAAAGAATTTATAATTACTACTCCCCCTGTTGTTGAAGGAAGATCATATTCAAATAGTTGGACAGGTTCACCTGCTTCTGTAATGTCATATTTCCAAAGTTTATTTGTTTCAAACTTCCATAGATAGATTAGATTGGAAATAGATTCATCAATACGACAGATTGGCATTGGTAGGTTATCATTGTATATTGGGAGTAAATTTCTAAGTACCGGGTTTTCCAAATCGGTGATATCATATATCTCTGCAGTATATTCATTGTAATCATATAATACCATCCAACCACCCTCTTTATGAATCATTTGATAAGCTTTTCCATTAAACCATTCTCCCAAGTCTATGGGATTCAATGGATTCTCAATATCAAACAGAGTGTAACCATCATAATGTAGACCAGTTGAAATATTGCTCGCGATGAGCTTTTTATCGTACATATCCCCAATAAAAAATCTTTTATAATCATAATAAGACTCAATAAATTCTATATTATTATTTTCAATCTTGTAATGCTGAATTCCAAAATTAGAAAAACTTACGTACAAATTATTATTATAATTGTGGCAAGCCTGCCCTCTGGATGACAATGCTGGTTCAATTATATCAACCAACATTGGAGTTGTAATATCTGAGATATCAAGTAATCGTAAATAATCTGTATCAAAAATTATTGCATTATCATCGATAATTGAATATTGTTGATTGCCTGACATATAGATATTTTCCGGAAGTGTATACCTGGAAATATACTGCCAGTTGCTAGTGTCACTTATATCCCAAAATGTTATGTTTTTAAAGTTCACTCCAGATAGGATAGTATCATTTACCATTTTAAAATGATTAAATATTTCATTACAATCAGAATATGCCGAAACATCTATAACACCAATTACTTCAAACTCATTGGGAGGATTATATTGCTCAATATAAAATGTAAAACCCTCCTGCCTTACGAATAAGCTATCATTCACAGCATTATGATGATAATCTGATATAACCTGGCCGACGTATTCCAAGTCCGGTAAGCTATAAAAAGCATAATGAAATCCTTCATAATCTAACCATTCAAATATAAGATAATCATCAAATTTAGACATCTCCGAAAAAGAATGCATATTCTCAAAATCTATTTGATCTACAATAATTGGATTATATATGTCACTAATATCTATCTTATAGATAATTAAATGATATCCGGGAATTGTGTATGAGCCATCATATCCCCCTGATATTATAAAACAATATTGATCCTTCATTATCAAGTGTCCGGGGCTAGCTATAATTAACATTGAAGTCTTTGTGATACTTCCATTTCCATTTATCTCGTAGATCTCTAAACCATTTGACGTTAAGTAAAAAAGATGTTCACCAACTACTTGTATACTTTCAGCTCCTGTCATAGCTTGAGCATAAGCTATTTCACCTATCTTGTTTATCTCAAAATCCTCTGCATTGATACATATGAAAACAAACAAGATACATGTTACAATAATAATTTTTTTCATGAGAGTTCCTATAAATTTAAAAATCATTTTATGAAATTTAGGAATAACAAAGTTAAATTATGAAACAGTACTGGCAGAATTCTGCCAGTACTGTTT
>LKUH01000490.1 GCA_001412425.1 Candidatus Cloacimonas sp. SDB | reverse complement strand
CCGTCTATTATTATATCATCTTTTTTCAGTAAATTTAGAAGATTACGGATCATTGTATCTGTTGCTTTATCAGCCGGAAGCATCAGCCAGATGATCTTTCTCTCAGGAAGCAGGGCGACAAGTTTTTCAACAGTGAATGCAGGTACTGCACCCAGTTTTTCAATTTCTATAACTTTTTCCGGGTTACGATTAAAGGCAGCTACTTTCAAATTATGTTTCAGTAACCGCTGAACCATAGGAAAGCCCATTCTGCCAAGTCCAATAAAACCTATCATTAAAATACCTCCGAACCTTCCTGGTAAAAGGAAAGCTGTTTTTTCTGTTGCCTGATCGGATCGATAATTTTCCAGCTGGCTTCTACACTGTCCCATCTGGTAAATAGAGTCTGATCTCCTTCCATTATCTCATAAAGCAAAGATTCATAAGCTTCCGGAGTGTTTGGTCCGAATTCACATTTATGGCAAAAGTCCATTTTAACCTGCTGCAGATCCATGCCTGCACCAGGTATCTTAGCATTGAATTTTACCATTATACCCTCGTTGGGCTGGATTCTTAAAGTGATCGTATTAGGAAGATTCTTTATTTTTCTCTCCCTGGAAAATAACCTGCAAGTTACATCTTTAATAATCAGATTGATTTCTGCATAACGTTGAGCCAGCTTCTTGCCGGTCTTTAATTCAAAAGGAACCCCTTGCCATTTTGCCTCATCAATATTCAAAGTTAAGGCAGCATAAGTTTCTGTAACAGAATCAGGTTTTTCTATTTCCTGCCGGTAGGATTCATACTGAGCAACCTTAAAATTCAGGGTTTTTACTTTTCTCAGAACTTTTACAACTTCATCCCTTATGTCATCTGCCTGCATTGATATGGGCGGGTTCATAGCTGTTAAAGCCAATAGTTGCAGCAGGTGATTCTGCATCATATCACGCAAAGCGCCAGCATTTTCATAATATTCGGCTCTGCGTCCGATTCCAGCTGCTTCTGAAATAGTAATCTCAACCTTTTCAATAAAATCACGGTTCCAGATCTGTTCAAAAATGGAATTGGCAAAGCGGAAAACCAGTATATTCTGCACCATTTCTTTCCCCAGATAATGATCGATCCGGTAGATTTCTTTCTCGTTGAATGTTTTTGAAATACAGTCATTCAATTCCGTAGCCGATCCCAGATCAAAACCAAACGGTTTTTCAAAAACAACTTTTTTCCTGCTAATTCCCAACTGTTTGATGATGTCAATTATAGGTTGGAACAGATCAGGTCCAACAGCTAAATAAAAAATTGTTTCCTCTTCCTTGCTTAAGACAGTTTGTAAGAGATTAATATCAGGTTTTCTGAAATCAGTGGGGTAATATGTTAGGTAAGAAATAAATTCCGGATCAATCTCATTGGAACCAATATTTTCAGCAAGTTGTAATGACTCAATAAAGTCCTCAGTAGAAAATTTCTTTCTGGCCAGGCAGATAATACTATCAGTTAAAGTTCCCTTTTTAAACAGATTGTATAAAGCCGGTATCAGTTTTTTTCTGGTCAGATCACCGGATGCACCAAAGATCACTATCATCTAAATTACCTTTATTCTTCAAACAGAGCAGCGTATTCGGGAACGCTATCTCTGATGAAATTTTCCATCCCTTCTCTGGTTTTAAAATGATAGAGAAGAGACTTGATCACCGGAAAAGGAAGAGTTGCAATATCGGCACCCACCAGAGCTGCTTCCCTTACCTGACGCGGGTTTCGCAATGAAGCAGCCAGAACCTCAGATTGCAGATCAAACTCCCGAAAGATCTCTACACATTGACTAACCAGATCAATACCAGAAACAATGCCATTATCTTCCATTTCTTTTCCTGTCGATTCGTTTTTCCAGCCCGAAGCGGGAAAATAATCGGTTTTGTCATATTTGATTTCATGATTATTTCTGATGAAATCATCCACCCTTCCGGCAAAAGGACTAACAAATACAGCACCAGCTTTTGCTGCCAGCAATGCCTGCTCGGGTGTAAAAATTAGCGTAGCGTTCACTGGAATGCCCTGATCAGTAAGTTCTTTGATGGCTTTAATTCCATCATAACTTGGTTCTTTCTGCAAAGAAGGATTTACCGGCACCTTAATCACAACATTTTCAGCTACGGAATTAAATATTTGATATAACTTTATACCCTCTTTTATCATACCCTGGTATGATGTGGCTAATACTTCTAAGCTGACCGGTGTTCCTTCCGCTATTGTAAGGATTTTGTTGATGTAATCTTTCATATTCAACCCGGGTCTTTTAGCTGTTGCTTTTTTAATCAGAGAAGGATTGGTTGTTACGCCATCTAAAACGCCTCCACTGTAAGCCTCCCTTATTTCATCAATATCAGCACTATCTATAAATATTTTCATGCTTCCTCCCTGAAATTTATTTCTATATTTCACTTTCTCTGGGTAACTCTAAAGCTTAGAATGAAGACTGTCAAACTGGATTTTGAATATTTATCTATTTTTTTTGTTAATCTATTTTTCAGATCAGTAATTGTAATCCTATAGAAGGCTTATTCCGATTTTTTTAACATTTCTGGTTGTTAAATCTTTGAAGGAGAACAATATCAGTTTTTCTGTGATCAGTTAGACTTTCAGGGTAAATTGTATATATTCTTTACATGTAAAAAAAGTTGACTAATATTGACTTCAAAGTTTTGTGTGTTCCGAAATCAGGTGGAAATATGAATAAGGCAATTGATCAAATATTATCTGAATACATAACAAAAAAATCAACGGTTATGCAGAAAATTGTCAGATTCTTAGATGATGACAAAAGTAAGATAATTGAAATAGTTGGTAAAACAGGTTCAGGGAAATCTTTTGTTTTTCAGAGCATAACCGGTTTATTTAAGCAGCAGAATATCAACTTTGAAGTATTTATTCCGCATACTTTCATGATCAATCAATTCTGGGAATTATTAAGAAAGATTTCAAAAATTAGTGAAGCTGAATTTCAGAATATAATCGCAGCTGCGGATAAGATTGGAATTTCAGAAAACAAATATGACTTTTTTTATTTTCTTACTTCCAGTAT
>LKUH01000489.1 GCA_001412425.1 Candidatus Cloacimonas sp. SDB | reverse complement strand
AGACTATCATTATAAAAAAGTCCAGTTTGGCAGTCAGGTTATTTGAATTTTATTTTAATGTTTCTTCGGTATTTACATCATCCAGGTTCAGTTTCTCTTTTCTCCAGCGATTGATAACATTATCAAAATCCACTTCCCGCCACTCTTTATTCCATTCCTGCAAAAATTTAACACTTTGCGATGTTGGTTCCGGGAAAGGTTTATCCACTCGGGCAACACAGGGAAGCAGAACAGCATCTCCGGTTATCATAAATTCACCTGGAGCCAGGTTGGGAAGTACGTCGGCAATACTGCTGGAAATATCAGACATCAGATTTTTTATATATTCCTGATCGTTGATATTGGTGAGGCGCAACGCTATGAAGTTATTACACTGGGCGAAGATAGTTTCCGAAACCTCGGATGGTCTCTGGCTTACAACCATAATACTCAGTCCGTATTTTCTGCCTTCCTTAACTATTTTTTCCAGTGAGTTTTTGGAAGCTTTATACCGGTCATCATCATTTCGAGGTGCATAATTATGTGCTTCTTCGCAGACAATAAGCACGGGAACTTCGTTCAGTAATTCTCTGTAATGCTGGAGTTTTGTAAGGTGGAAACAAAAATCAAATACCAGTCTCGACACCAGGCTCACAGTTATGGTAAGGACTTCAAAAGGGATACCGCTAAGATCTACAATGGTAATGTTGGAATAATTATTATATCCCAGGAATTGTTTCATGATCCTTTTAAAATCTAAAGACGTGTAGGGTTTATTGGCTTCACTGGGATTGAAGAGGAACTTAAGTCTCTTGTCAGCAGTTCTGGTTTCCAGGTTAAGCAGAAATTTATCAAAGTCGCCATAAAAAGGTCCCGGAACAGCTCTAGTTCCCGGATCATCGGAAGTATGAGCAAAAGCGTAAATCTTGTCGAAATATACATTCCGATCCATTACCAGAGTACCGTTTTCCAGTTTGGGTTTATCTTCCCACTCCAGTTTTCCGATTACTTCATTATTCAGATTGGTAATAAAATTCTTAACTTCATCCAGATTGAAATAAATCGGTGTATCATAAGTAACTTCCTCTACCTGGGGATTATGTTTTTCTTTATTCTGAATAACTGCCTGTCTGAACTGAGACCTCTGATTATGAACATTCGTATCTTTGCCCTCAATGAACATAGCCTCCAGTTCATCGGCATTCATTAACCAGTAAGGCAGGATGAGGTTAGATTCGTTCAGCAGATTCAAACCGAATTTCTGGTCATCTTCCAGGTCGAAAGCGGCTGTATATTCGGAATGTAAATCAAAAATTATAATATGTGAGTTCCTCTGCATATCCTTATAATTGTTCTTCCCGTTCTTTAATCCCATAACCTGCTGCAGCATTCTGGCAACAGTACAGGATTTACCGGATCCGGTGGAACCAACCACAGCGATATGTTTGCCGAAAAAACTATCTGCATCTATATTAAGTTCAATATCTTTACTCTGAGCTAATTTACCAAAAGGAAAACTGAATTTTTGTCCCGGTGAAAATATTGCTTCCAGAGTATCTTTTGTAACGATATAAACTTTTTCAGTCGGTATGGGAAGCGTTGTATTGCCCCGTTCAAAAGTGTGTTCTTCATCAATAGTGCCTACAGGTTGAGTACTGATCAAAAATTTCAGTACTCTTTGATTATTTTCATCCAAAATATAATTAGAGCTGATCTTTTCTATGTTAACGATAATAAACTGTGAAGGTCCGTTCGCTATACGAAGATACTTTCCAACCTGCAGATGATTTTTATAGGTTTCGAATTTCTGGACAGATTCGATCTCTACCAGAATATCCTGAGGTGAACTTTCGATCACTATACCTATTTCGGGCTCATAACTTGAAAGGCTCATAATTCACTCCTGTTAATTATTAAATACTTCTTTAACTGTTTTAAGCATTTTCTGATAATGTGTTCCCCGCCAGTAGATCCTGCCACATTTCCGGCATACTTTAAAATTGCTGTGATTTTTATAAATATATTCCGGTACCAGATGTTTTATCTTAGCGCCGGAAATTGCATAAAGTAATTTATTACATAAGATACAGCGTGTGAAGAACAGTTCCTCCCGCAACACTAAAACATCTTCTATCTCTTTAAGCTGCTTCAGATGCTCAGTAGATTTTATTAAAATAATTTTATCTGTTTCAGCATATATCAAATGCTTCCTGTCTCGCGTCAGAATTATCCTTCTGTCTTTGGCTGCAATCCTTTTTAAATTGTGAAAGCTGATACTTTTATAAAGAACAGCATCATACCCTAACAGCCTTATCCATTTGGCTAATCTGTTAAGGTTTTCCGTTAAAATAAATCTCGCAAGTTTAGCAGACATCTCAGAATTTGCCGGCACTAAAAAAAATTTTCAGCTCTGGAATATTGGATCTGACAGCCTGCTCGAGAGTTCCGGAGAACAGCAATTTGCCATCATCCAGAAAGATCACGTTATCCGCAACCCGATGAATGCTGGCCAATTCATGTGTTACAATAATAATACTCATATCCAGAATATTTTTCAGATTCATGATCAACTCATCCAGGGAATTACTGGTTAAAGGGTCCAGTCCGGCTGAAGGTTCATCACAGATCAGGATTTCCGGATCCAGAGCAATGGCTCTGGCTAAGGCGGCTCTTTTTCTCATTCCGCCGGAAAGCTCTGCAGGTGAAAGATAGATGGCTTCAGCTAAATTGACCAGATTCAATTTAACTTTGATCAATTTCTCAATGAGCTGAGCAGGTAATTTGGTATGCTGTTCCAGAGGAATGGCAATATTGGTGAATATATCCACGGAATTTAGTAAGGCTCCATTTTGAAATAGCATACCGGTTCGCTTCAGAATAGCTTCATATTCCGGTTCATCCATAGTTGTGATTTCCTGCCCGAAAATTTTTACAGAACCAGAATAGGGCTGATAGAGCCGGAAAATATTTTTAATCAGAGTAGTCTTTCCACAACCGCTGCTGCCTATTATTACCGTTATCTCATTAGCCGGAATATCAGCAGATATTTCGCTTAAGACAGTTTTCTCTTCGTATTTCGCTGTCAGGTCTCTAATTTGAATTATTGGATCTTTCATGATTAAAAAATTAAAAGTAAAATAAAATACTGTTTATTGCATCAAGCACAATTACCCAGAAGATAGAAGCGACCACAGATAACGTAGTGACCTTGCCAACACCTTCAGCACCGCCTTTTACTCTAAACCCGTAATAACTGCTGATGATGACAATAACCCAGGCAAAAACCACAGATTTCATTAATCCTATAAATATATCTTTAAAGGTTAAAATACTGAAAACCTGATTAATGTAGGATATCGCACTGAGATCCAAATAGGTTAGGGCGATGATCAAACCTCCTCCAATCCCAACAAAGATCGACAGCATCACTAAAAGTGGCATACATAAGGTTATGGCGTGAAATTTTGGAACAACAATGTAACGGATCGGATCCAGCGCCATCATTCTTAGAGCATCAAGTTCTTCCGTAACCTTCATGGTCGCTATCTCGGAAGCTATGGAAGAACCACTTCTGCCGGCAACAATGATCGCAGTCATCATCGGCCCCATCTCTCTTACCATACTGATGGCGATTAAATCTGCTATATAGATATTCGCTCCAAACTGCCTGAGCTGTGCTGCAGACTGCAGGGCTATAATCAATCCCAAAATTAAAGAGAGTAACCCGATAATTCCTACCGCATCAACTCCAATTAACAAACTCTGAGTAATAACTGCTTCTTTCTTCATACCCCTGGGTTTGAAAAAACCGACCACAGACCAGTATAATATGTCCGCCGTTAAATACAGCCCCCAGATAAAGGACTTTTTCCATTCGACAAAAAAATCACCAACCTGAATGAATATGTTTTCTTGAGGTGATCGTTTCTGCAAAGGTAAATTCAAAGAAGAGAATTTGCTGATCGCATTTAAAATCTTCTCTGAAGCATTGATCAATTCGGGTTGATTAAAATTCAGAAAAATCTCATCCAAAAATACTACTCCGGCGCTGTCAATGTTACTTACCTGTTGCAGATCGACTGAATTAATGGTACTTGCAGCAAACTTTTCCAGCTCAAGTATGAGTCCAGGAATGTTTTCCTTCAGCAGATCTACTTCCAGAAAAAGAGTTTGATCAGAATATCTTATCATCGCAATATATATGTGATCCTTAAAAAGAGAGAGTGTTTTTCAACTATGTACTCATCGCCCAACTCCGGTCTCTTGTTTTCCAGCTTCAATTTATAATCGATAGAAATGTATTTGAACAATTTTAAACTGATCGTATTTTCCCACTCAAAGGCATTGAGATTTTTTTTATCAAAGGGGAATAGCATATCGGCATTGGTCGTGTAGCTCAAGTTAAAAGGAAGTTGGAAGTTTCCGATCAGAGATACTTCCAAACCGGTTGTATTTTCTGTCTGCTGTTCCTGATAGGTCCTATTCTCTACTCCTGAAGAATCTATAAAGGAACCGGATAATTCATAAACCCCTTTATTAATATCCTGCCTGAGTCCAAATCCAGTTCTTACACTCATATTAGCTCTGGAATAATTCAGGAACCGGTAGTTGATACCAATCCCTTCTTTCAGTATTATGGGAAAAAAGGAAGGTTGAATTTCAACTTCATCAGCTAATTTATCTGCTTCCTCCAACTGGTTATCTTTGTTATATTTTGAATATAAGAATTTTTCAGAACTGTAAGAATTTTCCGGAAAAAAATGAGAATTCATATCAAACCTGCCATAAAAGCCCAGATTTTTCAAAAAATAATAGATCGCAGTATTCTTAAGTTCAAAATCGTCTGAAGAGATCCTGAAATCGGTATCGCTGGTTTTTGTTGTTCCCATTTCGATCAGATTTTTCAAACTGTAATGGAAGGGACCCTCATCGTAAGTAAGCCGGTTATCAAGCTGAGCATTAAGAATTATAGTTGTTTTTGAATCTTCTTTGTCGGCTTCATTATCGCTGTTTACATTTACATTAGTATGGATTGCACTGGAAAGTTTAACTTTATCCTGAGCTGAACTTAAGGAATATTCTTCCAATACACCCGCACCAACCATTCCTAAAGCATTACCTTCCTCATCTGTTTCCACAACAATAGTCAATCTCTGAGAAATCCCCTTTTCTACCAGAACGGTCGTGAAATCGTAATAAGTATTGAAAGGAGCATTATTGATGGTTACTTTGTACAAACCAGGTTTTAATACCCAAACCTTCTGCTGCTCTCCTATTTCCTCTTCGGAAGGAAAATCTGATCCAAAACTTTCACCGCTGGCTGCATCAAAGACTTCATATCTTACTTTGACAAAATTTCTGTCCGTGTCTGTTACCTCAACAATCAAACATCCCCAATCGGGCTCTACAATCTTTTTATATCGGGGTACGATTGTTACACCCTTTTTCACCATCATCTGATCTTCATTTCCTGATCCATACCTGATATTATAATCCCCTGCCACAAGTGGAACCGAAACCCCCATCCGGCCGGAAATTTCATATCCGTATTTATCAATGATAGTATAGTAAGGTTCGTTATCTGTTCTGGTAATGGCCGGAAGTAATAATAAACCTTTCCCAGTTGCAGAAAGGTCTTCATCTCCTGTATCTTCCAGACTGGAATCTGATAAGCCTTCTGCTTCCGCAACATACTCTTCAAATAATGGTTCTCCGCTAAAATAGTTGATCATTTTTTTGATAAATTCGTCACTTTCATACAAAAATATTTCATTCACAGTCTGAACATATGTATCAACTTCATCATCTGGTAAAGACTTCTCCACATTAATTGAATGTTCTAATATAGATCTTTCCTTGCCAGTTTCCACTAAAGAAAACTTAATATTAAACCTCGTCTGATTAAACTGATCGGACTTATATAAAGCCAGATTATTTAAAGTAGTCGTTATTTCGTAATCGGGATCTTCAAAATAATCTTCTTCTGAATGCTTGAAAATGTTATAATTATTAAGTCTTTTATTCAATAAGGAGGGTATTATTTCAGATAGTTTAACTCCCCAGATATCACTATTGGCATAGGTTATTCTGGGGCCGAAATGACGGATCACCAATTGCCTTCTGTTATAAGTCTGAGGCACCTTGGTCTGATGGATCAGAACAGTTACATCAAAAGGCTCTTTGCGGAATAATTCTTCCTGTTCCGTGTGATCCATATATTCTAAAATATAGTAATTAGTTGAGACTATTTCACCAGCCATGCAACTGACCAGCAGTAATCCTATTACAAAAATCAGGGTCGGGTAGATCATTTTTTTCATTTGCAACTCCCTTATTTACGTTTTGATCTGAGCAATAAGGAGGGATCTTCACTTATCAATCTTGAGAATTCGTTCAAATAATTCAGGGTCTCATTAAGCATTTGAACACTTTGGACCAGATCCTGCCTGGTTCTTAAATGGGTCTGGTCTAAATGAGCGAAGGTTTCGTCAACTTCATTAATTGTTTCATTCAGATCATTGATCAATTTATGCAGATCGGCTGAAGCTATATCCTGAGTTATTTTTTCCGTGTTATCTAAGATATTGGCTAATTGCTGGGATTCCAGGATCTGATTCAACTGGGCAATAGCTGCACTGGATGATTTGGAAATCTGAGCGAGATAATAAGTGGTTGAATCCAGGCTGGTCATTATATTCTCAAAAGATTCCCTATTATCAGCAAGAATAATGTCAACATTACTTAAAATGCCGTTGATTCGCGCTTGATTTTCGGAACTGGTTATTTCACCTATATTCTTAAGCACCTGATTCAGTTTGTCAGCCAAGAGCTCAGCCTGTCCGGAAATACTTTCAAATGTAGATGTACCTGGTTGAATATTTGCACCTGGGGAAAGCAAATCTGCCTCATTAGACCCCCCCGAGATCTCAATCTGCAGAAGACCGGTTATACCAACAGGTATCAGTGAAGCTTTTACATCTTCTTTTAAGGGAGTGCCCTTTTTTACACTAATCTCAACTACTACATTTTGCACCTCTTCACGATCTATTGAAATATCATCTATTCTGCCGATATTTATGCCGTGATACTTTACTGCTCCACCAACCTGTAATCCGCTGACAGATATGTCTTTATAAACAACGGAATAATAATCTCTTTTTTCCAGCAGTTTTTGTCCGGCAATCATAATTATAAAAATTATCATCAGGGAAGAAAAAATAACAACAAATAAGCCAAGTCTGAATTTCTGTGCTTTGGAAACCATAGATCCACCTCATACTTTTGAAATAAAAAGAAATTGAAAGTGTCAAGTAAAAGATACTCTTCTGATATAGAAAATCCTGAATTATCTGAAATCTTAATCTGAGATATTCAGGCAGTCTGTTATTAAAAATAATGGATAGTATTCGGTAATTTATTCAGCAGTTATTTTTTATTCTAGAATAAAATCTCTATCCAGATGCTTAAGCGAAAAGTCTTTATTGTCTGCCCGTTCTTGCGGTTATCAATCCAGTCATAATTACTTGTTAAGCCACCTTTTATGTTATTACTGAATTTATAGGAAGCTCCGGGTGTGATGGTATATTTGAACATATCTCTTTCCACAACAAGGCTGGAGGTTCCTTTTCTGGTGCTGTAAGTTTTTTCCATAGTAATTCCCAGATCAGCTGTCATTTCGTTCTTGAAGGTTAATTTTTTTGCCAGGAAGGGAAGTTTAATTCCCCTTTCAGCAGAAAAGGTCCAGGAAAAATTACTGGCAACATTCTGTCTGGTCTCATTGGTGATTGAGTTAAAAGTCCCGTTATCTGTCACACTTTTAGAATTGAAATAATTGAGTGAAAAATTACTGGTAATATTATGGATCCAGTTACCATTCCATGAAATTAGAGGTTGAAGCGAGGTAGTGGTTTTTACTGTTTTAGGTTTATCCCAGTCGATCACTCCCCGTTCTTCAACAGCATAGGAATAGCTGGTGCTTAATCTTGAGCTAGTTAGAATTTTTTCTGCTCTGATAAGTTTTTCAAAACTCGTTAAAGTTGCGGTAACATTGGGAAAAACCGTATTGATGGTCATGTTGCCATAGTTTTCGGCGGGGTTTTCATAAGTTTTTTTGATCTCGTAAGTATAGCCCCAGGAAGTAGAAAGGGTATTCAGGATTGGTAATCCTGTGTTTACTGTGTAGCGGTTGTTATCTGTTTTTCTTTTAATTTCCAGATCAGGAAGTGCATGAGGTATTCCCAGTTGATACATCAAGCTTGGTCGCTCAATTCTTTTTTCATACCCGGTACCATAATCATTGGAATAGTTGAATCTGACATTTTCTATCCGAGCCAGATAAGAAATTAAACTTAAGAATGGATTGAATCCGGATGTTTTTTCTTTTTCCTGTTCTTCCTCTATATTTTCAGGAATCTCTTCAGATGGTGTTTCAGTTTTTTCTTCTATCTGCTCGGTAATTTCTTTTTCAGCTTCTTCTATTCCAGTTTTATATTCGGGTTCTGTTCTTTCTGTTTCATCTTTTTCAATTTGTTTCTCTTCCTGGGAAGGAAATTCATTTTTTTCAGAAGGTTCCATAGCTTCGATAAATTTATCTTCATCACCTGGAAGATTCATTTCAGATTTTTTCAGAAGCTCTTCCTTCTTGCCTTTAGTATCTACTTCTTTCCCGCCAAAAGCTTTTAGAAGTGAATTGAGCAGATCACTGTTTTTTAGTGAGGCTCCCGCAGAAATATTTCTGGAAATATCACCATAGTAGAGATATTCTTCTTCACTGCCGGATGATTGTTTTTTATGGTCATCTTTATATTTGATTTCCAGTCCAGCATCAATTTTAAAAATTCTGTCTGTAAAGTTCGGAACATAATCCAGTTTTATTGTCTGATTCCGGGTTTTTTCCTTGCCCAGAGGTAAACCGAACAGGTCGCCTTCCAGAATAAGATCCCGGTTCGTGACCAGCTTATAAGAGGTAGAGAAATCACTGAAAATGTCATATTTGATATAGGAATCTGTATCCAGGGTTTTAGAATCATTAGTATTAGTCTGAGGAACCCATTGACCCACGGAATCTGAATATGTGTCCCATCTCCATCTTTTGGGAAAACTTACTTTATAGTTTATCGAGTTAGTAAAGGTATTGGGTAAGAAATAGAAATAATAATCCCCCCACAACCGCAGATCGATATCATCTTTAGGAATATCAAGACTGTAGGTGTGTTTAGCTGTATAAGCGAAAGTGGTATCTGTACTGGTAGAAGATGTTGATCTTTTATTGGAAATACTTCCCGACAAAGTTGAATTCTTAAGTGTGTATTCCAGTATTTTATTTTCCGGAGTCTTATTGAGAGACAAATTGATGCTGGCTGAATAATCCAGGGTTTCATTTTGTTCTCTTATTTTGTCTTCTGCGCTTAAATTTTTTCTTAAAATATCAGAATTTGCTTTAAATCTGGGAATTCCCAAACTATATTTGCGAGATAAATTCAGAGGAATATTCATACCCCACTGAGCAGGAAAGAACTTATTAAGATAAATTTTATTAGAAATATTAAGAGTTGTGCTTTCGATATAACTTATATTTTGAGAACGGGTGCCAGAAGACTGGAAATTTGGGGTTTTCCAATTCAGATTGATATCCAGAGTGGAAAAATCAGCAAAAGTAGTGTGAAAATCGCTTCTGGCAGCAAAACCCAGCTCCTCATAAGGATTTGCCGCTCTAATGTCATCGAAATAGAGTCTGCCAGTAAAGTAATCACCTGCTTTCATACCCAAACGGATCTCTTTCACGTTAGAGAGGGTAGGATTTCTAAATTTACTGAATCTGTAGGTTTTTCCAGCAATCGTTTTTTCGTAGGATACATCACTTTCGCTTAAAGCTTTAAGATAAGTTAAATCGGAAAATTTGATATTAACAGCGTTCCAGCCCTCTCTTATCATTTTACCTTCGACTGGCTGGGGATCCAGGGGGGATAATATTTCATAATAGTTCAAGGAATCTGCTCCAATCCTGATGATGAGAGAATCATCCAAGGCAGGACTGTTTGTTTGGGTATATACCCAGAATCGAATTTCATCATAACCCAGCAAATTCAATCCTTTATTCTGATTTGTGCCTTCCCAGAAATTCTGTCGAACCAGTCCCATATGCCGGGGATGCAGATTATCATAGTCAATAATGAGAGATTGTTCCAGAGTAACTTCATTATCTTCTTTTATTACTGTGCCGGGAGCAGGAGTATAGTTAGGATTTTTCTGATTATCAATTATTCCTGCAATCATAAACTGGTCTTCTGTCAGGATCTGTTCACCTTCGCGATCTCTGATGCCAGTTTCTTCCCATTTATTGCCAACCAGATCTGCAGAAACTAATTTTATTCGGGCTTTTTCCTCAACTTCAAACCAGATTCTGGCAAAACTGATATCCTCAAGATCAGGTTCGGTGCCCGGAATATTACTGACAATCCTGTAATTATTTACATCATCCAGAGGTATTCTAAACAATTTCCAGTTATTGTATTCACTGGTAAGATATTCAGAGATAGTATCGCTTATGACGATGGAATATTCAAAATATACATCTGTTGTGTTAAGAAAACCATTACCATCCAGATCTTCGGAATCCAGATAGCCATTGTTCTCAGTACCATTAATATTGGGATATTCAGTATCTCCATCAATAGTCTCAGTATCATTATCATAGTTATCATTGGGATCATCACCAGGGTCTCCGTTTTTAATACCATCTAATCCTACATCTTCCCCAAAATCCAGACTGCCATCCGGGAAATTTCCTGTTACACCATCCTCAGTATTGAGTATGCCTTCTCCACCAAAATCCGTATAAAAGTCTTCATTTATATCCCCAAGGTTAATATGCATAACAACCGGTTTGGGGTTAATATTACCTGGCAGAGAATCTACTTTCACCAGAAATTCAAGGTATTTTTTTTCGGAAAGATCAACCTGATTCCCAATATATTTCATAACTCCAGCCCAGTATTTATTGGTAATACCGGGGTTTCCCAGGTCGGAAGGATAGATCTTACAAGCCAGCACTGACACTTTGTCATCTTCTTCATCGGAAGATAAAGAGGAAGGGTCATAAATATCACGAGCTCTGATGTTCTGAGGATTATACCAGTTAATTCTGGCTTTACCGAAATTAGTGTCATAAGGTTTGCTGGCTTGTGCCCAGGTCCTTCGCACAACTCCCAGGGGATAAATATTCAGGATCGACTCCATGTCGTCTATATAGGCTTCTTTTTTATCGTTCTGCTTGTCACTTCCATAGATTTTAGGAAGACTCATGGCTACTTCACCGGAGATACTGATCTTGGAGTCAGCGTCAGTTTTGAGCAGTGGAAACCAATCAATCATACTGGTTAAAAATGGTGCATCCACACTAACTTCTCCATCGATATCAGCCAGAAGAATACTACGGTTTTCGCTTCCGATCTTAGGTCTATCTTCCGATACTTTTTCGGACTGGTAGATAAATGTTCCGCCTACTTTTATCTGGTCAGTAATATTCATATCGGCTCTTAAACCCATCAGCGTTTTACTTTCAATGGCAAAAAGTGGTTTATATTGATAATTTATATCCAGCTCATTATCGGTATCTTTTGCCTCAGCGTCCAGGATTGTAATATTTCCAAAATCATAATCGACCAGATAATCGATATTTTCGGTCAGAGTAGTTGTTCCGGTTACGGTTGTAAGCTTAATCACCACACTACCGGGCAGAATATTCATTTGATTCAGATTTATCAATTCCCGGCCAATCTTACCCTTCACTCCAATCCAGATCGAGTATTCTTCGTAAGAGGGCGTATCATCAACGTAGATAACTTCATCGCCCAGGGCTTCAAACGGTCTGATAAAGGGAAAGATAATTAATCCCGCATTCAAATCTATAGTTGCATCTTCTCCATTTACAAAGCCATCCTGATTGATATCAAGTTTAAGATATTCCGTATAAAGTATGCCGTCTTCATTGTAATAATTTTTGGTGTTATCTGATCCCAGAGTGTAAACATTAACTTCAAAACCTTCACTTTTGATATTTTGTATGCCCAGGCTGTAGATATTTCTGACCTGAAAATTCCAATAGGGACTCAGGTAATTCTGATTTGCCTGGCGCAAAAGTTTTACTCTGATGGGATCAGATTCTTTTGATCCCACCATTTGTCCATTTCTGGTATAAATAATTCCGATCGTATTATTTGTACCTACAGTTCTATTTATTTTCAGGATACCCGAATCGTAATCCATCGTAAAGCCTGAGCCTTCGATCAGAGCATCAAATTGATAATCACCATTTCCACTAAGATCTGTACCGGCTACTGTATCGTAATTATTATAAGCCTGGTTATCGTCGATAAATACTTCAAGCGAGCCGATATCGGGTAATAGTTGGGGAGATTTGATCAGCCATGCTCCTGAAGCATCGGTTTTAACTGCATTATCAGCATAGCCGGCATAATAATCACCGCTTCCGGAATCAGCTATTGTATAAAGCTCATATAACAAGCTGGGGTCATCAATAAAATAGTGTGTTCTGTTTACAAAATCTTTACTTTTGATATTTGTTGAATCTGCCTGAGTAGTACCTTTATATTTTTTTGTATTTTTTTTAGCTTCATCTTTACCGAAAATGGTCGTCAGTTTCAAACTACCAAATTCCATATTGGATTTTATTCCAAACAATCCTTCGGATGAAGCCGAGTAGCTAATGAATTTAGATCCGGTGAGTGAAAGTGCTATATTACCACCTTCGATGGATTTTACAACTTCATCTTCAAAACCCTTGTAGCTTATGTTAATATCATTGGGACTGGAAAGAAAAGTATCTTCTGAAGAAGAGGAATGATTAACATTAACATGGATCTTTTCGCCGATTGTTCCTTTCAGTCTCAGATTGAGATCCTGTTTCATTACCAGATCGAAACTTTTATTTTGATCACCTTCGCTACCGGGATTATCTGTTGAAGTACTGCTGCCGGCAAATGTAAGCTTCTGGCTTCCATCCAGGCTTAATCTTCCCGCTTTATCCCCCATAAATTTTCGCACCGATCTGGGCAGAGCAATATTGGGAAGGTCAATAACTATTTCGGGGATCAAACCTTCTCCGGCGGGTTTTTCCTTATCCTGAATAGTTTCTTTATAAATTTGCGCTAACCCTTTATAGAAATTCTTGCGGATAACATTATTCCTATAAGTCTCGAAACTAAGGTATACGGGAGGATATAATTCCCGCTCATTTAAGGTTGCGGTAAATTTAATCCTTCTTCTCTCATAAAAAATTTCTTGTTTAGCTTTTATTTCAGCACTGGGAAGAAGAAATGTTATACTACTTCCTGCGGTTGATATATTATAGATTTTAAAAAAATCAATTTCATTCTCAATAATATCGGGACAACCTTTTAAATAATAATCCGGAACATAAACTATTGCGGTAAGTTCAAATGATATTAACAGCAGAAACAGAAATATTGTAAGCAGGATTTTCATAAGATTCAATTTCTTTCACAAATCAGATTGAGACCATCCAGAGTTAAATTCTCATCAATAATATCGATCTCATCCAGATCCCTGCCGATCATGCCGGAAAGCCCTCCGGTAGCAATAGTAGTAAACTCATTCAGAGAATCATATTTTCTTTTAATCTGGGTAATGAATTCTTTTAACATAAAAATGTGACCTTTCACCAGGCCTGATAGTAAAGCGGTTCTTGTATCGGTGCCCAGTAAATCACTTTTCTCATCAAGATCGAGAATTGATAATTGGGAAGCCTTGGAACAGATACACTCAGTGGATGTAGTTAATCCGGGTGCGATAGAATAGCCGTAAAAATATCCGTCTGATCCAACTAGTTGGATTGTTGTAGCCGTACCCAGATCACAGATAATGCAGTTGGTTTTATAAATGTTTCTGGCAGCAAATGCATTCACTATGAGATCAGTTCCAATATGGCTGAAATCTTTAACCGGAAACTTCAAGCCTAAATCGGTATTTGATGTAACAATTTCAACCGGGCAATCAAATATGCTTGCAATACAGTGAACCAGAATATTAGTAAGCTCCGGAACTACAGAAGAGAGAGCTGCACATTTAAATTCACTGATCTTAAGCTGATTGATCTCGATCAGATATTTTATTTGTTTCAGGTAATATTGTTCCGTACCGGATTTATCTGAATAAAGTCTGAGCTTTTTCTGTAGATTTTCTTTTTTATAAATACCAATTACAATATTGGAATTGCCGATATCTATTACAATATTATTCATAATTCTCACTATTCCAAATAAATATGATTTTTGAGCTTAAAGAAGGTAAATATAAAAAATAAATGATATTAAATAAAATAAAAGAGAAATTCCGACTGCCGGGAATTTTGTCAATAAAAGATTGCATATTACACTTTTATTGCACATATGTATTATTTATTTTTTTATAGAATTTCGTTAATACTCATTATCAGAT
>LKUH01000488.1 GCA_001412425.1 Candidatus Cloacimonas sp. SDB | reverse complement strand
GGCAAAAAGATCTGGGCTTTGTATAAACTGTCGGATTGGAGTAAAGAAAGGCTCTATGGCTTCATTGCTCAACATTTTGGGAAATCCGGCATCAAATATCTAACCAAGAAAGAAAAGGGTGCTTTGATTAAAGTTTTGGAAAACTATGAACAGCCGAGAATACACGATTAAACGACAATCCGCCAAAAAGCTCTATCTCAAAGGTGAAACCGATATAAAGGCTTTGGCTCGCATCTATGGTGTGGCAGATAAAACTGTCCGCAACTGGATCAAGCGGGAAAAATGGAATGAAGAGCTGGATGAGATTGCCAATCTAGAAGATGAGATTCGGATAGCTGTGAAAAAGGCTTTAATCAAAGCTCTCAAAGAATATGCCAGAGCACCGCAGGATACTGCTCTGCAGTCGCTGGTCTCGCTGCTGCGTCAATACTCCAAGAATATCGAACCTACCAGAGATTTCATTGAATACATGAAGAAGTTCCTGGATTGGCTGATCGATTTCTACTTAGCACGTAATGATGAACAGACAGCAATGGCAATTCAAAGAGAAATATTAGGTGCTTCCGGCATTGTAGAATACTTCAGGATGCGTGCAACCAGTGGTTAAATTTACTCAGGCAGATTATAAGAATTTTTCTCTTATAGCTGCCAAAACTACAAATGTAAAACCATTTATCAATGACACACCTACTAAGAAAACCAAAAGGATAAAAAAAGCTACCGGAGATAGCTGGCAGGCTTTTTCTTATTTCTGTAAAAGCTATTTTCCTCATATCTTCAAACTACCCTTTGCTGATGATCATAAAGAGATGTTCGAAGTAGCCGAGAATTACAATGGCATTACTTCCATTACCGGCTATCGAGGATTGGGTAAAACAGTACTTATGGGAGTTGTCTATCCCATCTGGAAGATCATCAAAGGTGAGAGATATGTTATCCATACTGCAGCAGATGCAGATCTGGCAGAGGAAAGAACAGCGTTTACCTACAATGAGCTAACCAACAATAAAAGGCTGCAATCCGATTTTGAAGGTCTTATTCCTATCGATAAAGATGAATCTGATTTTTATCTGCAAAATAGAACTCGAATCCGAGCCAGAGGAATAAAGCAGTCTTTCAGAGGATCTATCAATCCTCGAACATCTACTCGTCCCGGATTGGTTATCTGTGATGATATCGATAAAGAAGAGAATATCGGTAACCAATCTATCGGTAGAAAGAAGATGGATAAGATCGTGCAGGAGATCGGAGGTGCTTTAGATCCTAAAGGTAATGGCAAGATCATCTGGTTGGGAAACCTTGTGCATCCCAATTATGCAATCTGTCAATTTCAGCAGGGCATTATCGATGAGATCAAATCTAATAAAAAGAGATTCGATCCTGATAAGATACAGCATTTATTTACGGATGGTAGGAGACTGCTGAGATTTCCGGTTGAATTGAAGAATGGAAAATCAGCTTGGGAAGATCAGTATCCTACCAGTGAGCTTCCGAAGCTCAAGCAGAAGTTTGGTCTGACTGGCTACCAGCGAGAGTTTTTGGGTAAACCTGTGATTGAAGGTAATATGTTCAAATTTCACTGGTTCTCCAAATACTCAAGGCTATCCAAACGAATGAAGAAAGTATGGATGTATGCAGATCCGGCATGGGGAGAGAAAGGTTGCTACAAAGCTAT
>LKUH01000487.1 GCA_001412425.1 Candidatus Cloacimonas sp. SDB | reverse complement strand
ATTTCATCCAGAGAAAAAAGCAGGGATAGTTCATAAAAATATACATCACACGAATATTTCATTGCATCCAGAAGTGTCAGCCTGCCGTGGCCATCCTCATACCAGCACTTGAAAAATCTGTTACCTATCTGTATGCCCCCTTCACAGGGCGAAAACTTTGTGTTCAAATTGATCTTATTGGTTTCTAATGCAAGCCCAGCCATTACAGGCTTATATACTGAACCAGGCGGGTATGTGCCATGAATTATGCGGTCAAGCATAGGTTTTCTGGGATCCTGATTGATCTCATTCCAAACCTCAGCACTTATCTTGCCGGTAAATATATTTTGATCGAATTCAGGATTGCTTACATAAGCCAAAATGCCCCCCGTAGGAACATCCATAAGAATAATCGAGCCATTTAAATCTGCAGGAAATATTTTTGAAATGAATTCCTGTAATTCGTTATCAATGGTAAGGATAAGATCGTGTCCATGCGAGGGAGGTTTCTGAATATTGTGCTTTAAAAAGCCGAGATCCTTACCGGAAGCATTAACCTGAATAACTTCATAACCACTTTTTCCCGCTAACTTTGTTTCATAAAATTTTTCCAGACCGGTTTTCCCAATAATACTGTTAATTGAATAACCTTCTTCTTTTAATCTGGTCTGTTCTTCCTGGTTTATTTTGGCGACATAACCGGTAAAGTGATTATCATATAAATACTCTCTGATCGATTCTTCTTTAAATTGCAGAGATGGAAACCGATCTAATTTTTCGGATAGTTCAATTACTTTTTCATAGGCAATATTCTGCAGTAACAAAATTTCCTGATAAAGATAAAATCTGTGCCTGTATAAAACATCTTCAGTTTCCTCAGCTTTCAAAAGAAGAGAATTTTCCAGGAACTCGATAAGTTGTCTCCGATCCCTGATCTTACTCAAAGTTATGTATAAATTGAAAGATGATTTGTTGATCGCAATAGGACGATATTTCTGATCGTAAATTTCACCCCTGATTGGTAGTATAGATTTCACTCTGACAAAATTGTTTTCAGCAATCTGTGAGTATTCCTCCCCTTTCACTATCTGCAAATTGAATAAGCTGAATCCTAAAAAAACAAAAAGTAATGTTACTGCAAAATTAATGGCCTTTATTTTGGAAAATAATTTATGCATCGATCGTGATCTTTAGTTTATCTATTAGTAATAAAAAATAAACAGTAATAAAGGATAAGAGTGAATTATAAATTAACCAATAAAAATATGATAAGGGAAGACCACTGGTTAAAGATGAAGATATGAATTGAAACAGAAAGAAGATGAAATAATGACTGAGATTCAAAATGAATATAGCCAGAAATACAACAATTAACCTCTTTTTATTTATAGGCTGATGAAAATTATGCACAAAAAAGGAAATTAATAATAAGGAAATGGTATGTAAGCCTAATGTTGCCGGATGAAGCAGATCCAAAGAGATGCCTAAAATAAACGTAATTGGTAGCGTGAAATTATAATCGAATTTTAAATTAATAAAAATAACGTAGGGAATCAGAAAATCAGGTTGAATACCGCTGATAGTAAATTTTGGGGCTATAAATATCTGCCAGTAAAGAGCAAATATCGACCAGATTACCAGCTTTAAATTTCTCATTTTACTTTTCTGATGAGACAGATTGGAGTCAATTCATCACCCTGACCCTGAGGATTATCTTTCATGACTTCTTCCATAAAAGACTTACTTAATCCCTTGCTGCCTCCTATCATCCAGCAACCGCCAATATCGTTGATATCCATTACAGCTGTATCGAAACCTAATGAATCCTTAATTCTCTGAGCAACTTTGCCAGGATCCTTCGGTCCTTTGATAACACATTTATCATAAGGGGGAATCGGGGATGTTGTGGCGGCATCAATGAGAGCAGCCTGTTTGCCGGCGACTCGGTAAAAATCTCCTTTACGGCCTACCAGTTTACCCAAAGCTCCTATTAGTGCTGCAAATAAAATTCTTAACCCTCCCACTTCGTCTACCGCACACTGCATACTGGTTGGTGAACGCAGACCGATACCATATTTTACATTGGCAACAAAACGCCAGAGGATTCTGGCAATAATTCCAACCTTAATGTCTTTTACCGGAACAGCACGTCCCTGAGTGATTGCTAAAGGGCTTTCGCTAATACTTATTATGTCTCCTTCCTTCAGCAGATCTTTTGCATATAAATTGATGATATCAAGAATGTCATCCCGGGGTGAAAGAATTTTTGTTTTTACGGGAATTCTGGAGAATGAAATACCCGCAACATCAATTGTTGAGTTCTGTTTCATAGGCATTATCTCTCTTATATTTTAGAACTATAACATAGTTCAGATTAATTGGATCTGTAAAACCTTCAATCTTTGCCAGCATATTTATCTGATTAGAATGTTCTTTGATAAGCGTTACGGTTCCTACCGGAAAATTAGCTGGGAAAATAGATGAAATATTAGAAGTAACAATTGTATCACCAATAATTACATCTGAACCCAATTTTATTAAACTCATGTAGGAATCGCTATATATATCCGAGACCAGTAAACCCTGCAGTTTATTTCTGGAAGACATTACACCGAGCTTGAAAGTGCTATGGTTAAAAGGTAGTACAATTGCATAGTTCAGTGAGACAGAAATTATTTTTCCTACAACTCCGGATCTTGTTATTACCGGGTATCCAATTTCGATTCCATCAAGCGATCCCTTGTCAATCACTAGTGTTCTATCTTCAAAAGCACCCTGATATCCAATTATTCCTGCCAGAACATGTTCGTAGTCCGTTTCAGTATAATCGACCTTGGCATCTTCATTTTTTTCCAGCTGGTTAAGCAGATCGTTGCTTCTGATTAATTCTTCGGCCAGTTGTGTTTTAAGTTGCTGATTTTCTTTTCTGATCTTGAAAAGTTCTTCAATTGTTCTTACAGAATTAGCAAAAGGATAAAATAAGGTTTTATTTAAAAATTGTGCTTTTGTTTCTCTTTGTTCTGATGTTCCTATTAATAGAATTAATGCTAATATAAAAAAAAATATGTAGTAAACATTTTGTCGCGACATCAATCTTCAATTTTTTTTATCAATACTTTCTTAAATTGTTCCAGATTATCCAATACGTGACCACTGCCCTTTAGCACGCAGAGCAATGAATCGGGCATTATGTGAACCGGAAGATCAACTGCTTCCTGTATCTTTTTATCAATTCTTTTTAATTGAGCCCCACCACCAGTCAGAATTATACCTCTTTCAGCAATATCTGCTGCTAGCTCCGGTGCTGTTTTCTCAAATAATCTTTTTACAGCATCTATCATGGAACTTACCGTTTCGGAAAGGGCTTCACGGATCTCCTCGGAAGTAACCTGTACAGTTATGGGATATCCAGTAATTATGTCCCTTCCTCTTACTTCCATTTTCAACTCGTTCTCCAAAGGATAAGCCGAGCCAATCTCCATTTTGATTTTCTCTGCCGTCAAAGTTCCAATATAAATATTGTTTCTTTTTCTTAAATAATTTACTATTTCCTGGTCCATTTTATCCCCACCAACCCGAATGGAACTGTGAACAACAATATGAGAAAGCGAGATTATGGCTATTTCTGTTGTTCCACCGCCAATATCCATAACCAGATTTCCCTGAGGTTTGTGAATGGGAAGATCTGCCCCAATAGCTGCCGCCACTGGTTCAGAGATCAAATGAACTTCCCGCGCACCGGCATGAATTGCGCTATCACGGACTGCTCTTTTCTCAACTTCGGTAATACCGGAAGGGACACATACAAGTACGCGAGGTTTAATCAATAATTTCTTTTTCTGAGCGCGGAATATCAAATTTCTAAGCATCAATTCTGTAACCTGGAAATCTGCTATCACACCATCTTTAAGCGGTTTGATTATCTTGACCTCTTCAGGGTTCTTACCAAGCATTTCCTTGGCCTCTTCGCCAATGGCTATGATCTTCTTGCCATCTGATGACAAGGCAACTACTGAAGGCTCGTCTATAACTATACCGGACCCTTTTTTGTATACAAGGGTATTAGCTGTCCCAAGATCAATAGCAATGTCATTGGAAAAAAGATCGGTTAAACCCTTCAAAAACATATGTCCTCCAGACCAGTAAATAAATTTTTAACTGATAACTAATTCTTGTCTTAGCTGTATCTGTCAAGTGCTTTGTAAGAGAATTTATGAAAATAAAATAATGGACAATTTTGGGTATGATATATTTATCTCTGATTTATGAAACAAATTAAGACAAAGGATGGTTCATTCACCTTTTTTAACGAAATTTATCAAGAACATTATCACTCTGTTTCAGGAGCTTTGGAAGAAGCTGTTAAAAAACATGTGAAACCATTGAATATTGAAAATGGAATGAAAATTCTCGATTTTTGTTTCGGGTTGGGATATAATGCTATTGTTGCTACAAAAGGCCATAAAAACTTAAAGATCACCGGATTAGAAGTTGATTCGAAAATTATTAAGGAAATCAAATTCCTCGAAGTTCCTGAAGAGATCAACCCGGAATTCGTCAGTTTTCGTGATCTGGCTGAAAAATTTGAAATAAAAGATAGAAATAATAATTTAATTAAGCTTATTATGGGAGATGCTTTGCAAACCATAGATCAATTATCTGCCAATTATTTTGATCGAGTTTTCTTTGATCCTTTTTCGCCCGGTAAACAACCTGAAATGTGGAGTGAGGAGATCTTTAAAAAAATCTATAAAAAATTGAAACCAGGTGGCAGGATCAGCACTTACAGTTGTGCCCGCTGGATTCGTAAAAATATGGAAAAAGCCAATTTCATCATATTGGATGGTCCCGTTGTAGGTCGCAAAAGTCCGGGTACAATAGGGGTAAAAAAATAGTACAAATTTTAATTTTACGGGCTGTTTCAGGAATTAAATAAATAGTTTGCTTATTTCGTTGAATTTTTGAAAGTTGAAATATTGATATCTGAAGTTCTAAAAGTGAGTATAAATTATAGCATAGCCTATAATTCTGGCAGTTTCATTGGATTTATCGCGTTGTTCTTAATTTTTAAATAATAGAGAAAATTCACCGGGTTTTTTATATAATGATGATTTCTCCTTAGCTTAGATGATAAATTAGAAAAAATGAAAGGATAACTATGTTGGAAAGAATTACTGATCCGGTAGAAATGCCGGAAGAAAAAGATTTTGACCGGACCCTAAGACCTAAAACTCTGGATCAGTTTGTCGGTCAAGATCAGATCAAAGAAATACTTGATATCTCTATTAGAGCAACAAAAATGAGGAAAGAGCCCCTCGATCATGTATTGTTTTACGGCCCTCCCGGACTGGGTAAAACTACGCTGGCTTATATTATTGCCAATGAACTGGGTGTAACTGTTAAAGTGAGCTCAGGTCCCGTCCTGGAAAAAGCTCCTGATCTGGCAGGGATTCTGACAAATCTGCAGGTTCATGATGTCTTCTTTATTGATGAAATCCATAGATTGAATCATGTAGTAGAAGAATACCTCTATCCGGCGATAGAAGACTTTGAAATGGAAATCATCATAGACAGCGGACCCAGCGCCAGAACTTTAAAAATTGATATCGAACCCTTTACTTTAATTGGGGCTACAACCAGAGCAGGATTATTGACTTCTCCCCTGCGGGCAAGATTTGGACTTGTATTAAGATTAGATTATTACGATGTAAATAGTATTGAAAAAATAGTGATTAGATCAGCCGATCTACTTAAAATACCAATAGATTCAGATGGAGTTAAAGAAATTG
Organism: Candidatus Cloacimonas sp. SDB; assembly: GCA_001412425.1. Classification (GTDB taxonomy): domain Bacteria; phylum Cloacimonadota; class Cloacimonadia; order Cloacimonadales; family TCS61; genus SDB. The sequence goes on along the minus strand of LKUH01000487.1, from coordinate 4,589 downwards.
CCCGTAGAAGCAGAGGAACACCAAGAGTTGCTAATAGATTATTGCGCCGGGTAAGAGACTATGCTCAAATCAAGGGCGATGGTACCGTTACCGGAGCAATAGCCGTAAAAGCACTTAAAATGTTGAATGTCGATTTTGCCGGACTGGATGAAATGGATAAGCGGATTCTGAAAACGATCATCGAAAATTATCAGGGTGGTCCCGTTGGACTTAAAACTCTCTCCGTTGCCGTTGGAGAAGATCCTGGCACAGTCGAAGAGATATATGAACCCTACCTGATCCAGCAAGGTTTCCTGGATAGAACAACTCAAGGCAGAAAAGCCACATTTAAGACTTACAGACATTTTGGTATCAAGCCATCCCAGGATCAGATATCCTTCTTTGAAAATCAGGAAGATTAACCTCTATGAGCGATCAGCTTTCCTTGTTTAGCAAAAAAATAAAACCTACCAACATTCCTTTGGCTGAAAAAGTAAGACCTCATGAAGTTGAGCAGATAATAGGTCAGAAAAAGCTACTTTTTCAAAATTCTGTGCTCAGGAATATGCTGGAAAAAGACAATTTCAGCTCCTTCATTCTATGGGGACCTCCCGGAACAGGAAAAACAACCATTGCCCGTTTAATTGCTGAGAAAACAACAAAAAAATTTATCTCTTTCAGCGCAGTACTGGCGAGTATTAAAGATGTTAAAGCAGTTATGAGTGAAGCTGAATTTAATCTCCAGTCAAAAAACGTGAGCACTATTTTATTCATTGATGAAATTCACAGATTTAACAAATCCCAGCAGGATGCTTTCCTGCACTATATAGAGTCAGGTGCCATAATTTTAATAGGTGCTACTACCGAAAATCCCTCTTTTGAAATTATTCCGGCATTGTTGTCACGCTGTAATGTTTTTGTCTTAGAACAATTGTTGGAATCAGAGATTAGTGAAATTTTGAACAGGGCATTACTATTTTTAGAAAAGCGGGATTTGTTCTCTAAGGATATAATTGCCTATCTGGCAGTTCAAAGCGGCGGAGATGCCCGAAGAGCCCTTAATTATCTTGAGATAGTTATCGCAAACCTGGCTGATGGAAAGAAAATTGATCTGGAAACAGTAACCAAGATCCTGGCAAAAAAAGCAATGTTCTATGACAAAAACAGGGAAGAGCATTACAATATTATATCTGCGCTGCATAAATCTTTAAGAGGAAGTGACCCTCAAGCGGGATTGTATTGGTTGGCCAGAATGCTGGAAGCCGGTGAGGATCCTTTGTATATAGCCCGCAGATTGATCAGGTTTGCATCTGAAGATATTGGACTGGCAGATCCTCAGGCATTGATTCAGGCTGTTGCAGTAAAAGAAACTGTCCATTTTCTGGGTATGCCGGAATCAAATACTGCTCTAGCTCAACTAGTGATTTATCTTGCTACCGCCCCTAAAAGCAATTCACTTTATACTGCTTATAATAAGGCTGCCGAAGCTGCCAGAAAAACAAGCCACCTGGGGGTTCCTCTCCAGATCAGAAACGCTCCGACCAGACTGATGAAAGAGCTTGATTACGGTAAAGATTACAAATATTCCCACGAATTTGAAAATGCCTTTTCCTATCAGAAATATTTTCCGGATAAAATGAAAGAAATGATCTACTATATTCCCTCAAAATTTGGATTTGAAAAAGATATCCAAAAACGATTGGATTGGTGGAAAAAATTGAAAGAGACTTCGAAACCCCCTAAAAAATAATAAAATATCTCCAACTTCAAAAACAATATCATATCCTGCTCACAACACCAATCTGTAAAAAGTTAGCACTCTAAATATTAGTTTGACAACTATACGGAATAAATTAATTTGTCTCCTGATTAGCAGTTGTTGAATATGAGTGCTAAAAAAAGGAAGTGGAATGAAAAAGAATGAAGTTAGAAGGAATAATGTTCTTAAGCATTCTATAGAAGAATATATTACATCGAAAGAACCGGTATCTTCTAAATTGATTTGTGAGAAATATATCAAGAATGCTAGCCCAGCTACGATCAGAATTGACCTGAACAAGCTGGAAAAATGCAATTATATTTTCCAGCCTCATACTTCAGCTGGCAGAGTTCCCACTATTTCAGGATACAGGCATTATCTTTCTTTGATGGCTGATCAATTGGATAGAGAAGAGTACGATAATCCGGATATTCTCAGGGATATTCTGGTGAAACATTATAAGGATACAGCCTTGGCTCTGCATTATGTAATGCAGTTACTGGCTAAAGAAACTGATCAACTAAGCTTTGTGGCTGAACCTGAAGTTTCTAATGGTTATCTTGAAAAACTGGAAGTATTTAAAATCGCCGGCAGAAAACTGCTTTTTGTCGTCAGCCTCGATTCCGGTTTGGATAAAACAGTAATTTTACGAAATGATCATAATATTAGTGAACAGCAGTTGAAAGCCATCGTCAGATATATAAACGAAGAATTTGTCGGACACAGGATTTACGATATTCAGACCAGATATATTAAAGAGACTTCTGAAAAATTAAGTGCAGAAAATAAAATTCTTAAAGCTTTTCTAGATGAACTTTATAAGGCAATATTTCAGATAAGTAGTTACTTTATCCATTTTGACGGCAATATCAGTTTTCTTGAGCAACCGGAATTTGATGATAAAAGTGCTGTTCTGACCTTTCTGGGTTTTATTCAACGGCACGATTCCTTAATTAACCTGATGCAGAAATTTGATAACCAGAAGCCTTATCATGTGTTAATGGGAGAAGATCTGGGGAAACCTAATCTGGCAGATTATGCTTTGATCTATTCCAAATATGAGATCTTCGGCATACCCGGCTATCTGGGTATTCTGGGACCCAAGAGAATGGATTACAAGAAAAATATACCTATCGTGAAAGGAATAGCAAAAATAATAACCGAAACAACAAAAAATGGCATGGTGGTGTTAAACAATGGAAAAAAAAGATAATGTAGAAAAAGAAAGGAAGCCGGAAAGCAAACAAAATGATGCAAAGGGAAAAAAAGAGAAGAACAGATCTACTTTGCATGAACAGATAGAATCATTAAAACAGGAACTGGAGACTGTTAAAGATCAGAAATTAAGAATAGCCGCTGAATTTGAGAATTTCAGAAGAAGATCTGTTTCCGAAAAATCAAATTGGATAAAAAATGCCAATGAAAGATTGTTGCTGGAAATATGCGATATTCGAGACAATTTTGAAAGAGGTTTGAAACCTGATAAAGGTAAGAAAGAAGAAAAATCTTTTAAAAAAGGGATTGAAATGATCTTTCAGCAGTTAGAAAACCTGCTTAAAAAAGAAGGTATAAAAAAAATTGATGCTGATAACGCAGAATTTGATCCTCAATATCATGAAGCATTGGCACATATTCCTTCCCATTTGGAAGAGAATAGAATTGTTTCTGTCATTCAGAACGGCTACATGCTTAACGATAAAATAATCAGAGCAGCCAGGGTGGCTGTTTCTAACGGGGAAACTCCCCCGGATAAAACTGAAGATAATGAAGAAAAATAAATTTAGGAGGAATAATGGGTAAAATTATAGGAATCGATTTAGGTACCACTAATTCCTGTGTTAGCGTTATGGAAGGTGGTAAGCCAGTTGTTATTGAAAATGCTGAAGGATTAAGAACTACCCCTTCAGTTGTAGCTTTTAGTAAAAACAAAGAAAGAATGGTCGGCCAAATGGCTAAAAGACAGGCAGTTACTAATCCGCGAAACACAGTTTCATCTATCAAAAGATTTATGGGTAGACAGTTGGACGAAGTAGCTTCCGAAATTAAGAATGTGAATTATCAGGTTAAGAAAGGAAAGTTTGGAGAAGCAACAGTTCATATTGATGTGGAAAATAGAGATTTCACTCCTCAGGAAATATCTGCGATGATACTTACTAAAATGAAGGAAACTGCCGAATCCCATCTTGGTACTAAAATTACTGAGGCTGTTATTACAATCCCCGCCTATTTTAACGACGCTCAAAGACAGGCAACAAAAGATGCCGGTAAAATAGCCGGACTGGATGTTAAAAGGATCATTAATGAACCGACAGCCGCTGCTCTGGCTTATGGGCTTGAAAGTAAAAAAGAAGAAAAAGTTGCTGTCTATGATCTGGGTGGAGGAACTTTCGATATCTCCATTCTGGAAGTAGCCGAAGGTGTTGTTGAAGTCTTATCTACTAATGGCGATACACATCTGGGCGGAGATGATTTTGATAAAAAAATAATGGATTGGATCCTCGATACTTTCAAAAAACAGGAAGGTATTAGTCTGGGTTCCGACCCCATGGCACTTCAGAGAATTAAAGAAGCAGCTGAAAAAGCTAAGATTGAACTATCCGGAACTCAGTCTACAAATATTAATCTTCCCTTTATCACAGCTGATGCTTCAGGTCCAAAACATCTCAGCATAGACCTTACCAGATCAGAATTCAACCGCATGGTGAGTGATCTGATTGAACGATCTATTGAACCCTGTAAATTAGCTTTAAAAGATGCTAAACTATCAACCGGGGATGTCGATGAGATACTCCTGGTGGGTGGAAGCACAAGAATTCCCGCAGTTGTGGAAGCGGTAGAAAAATTTTTTGGT
>LKUH01000486.1 GCA_001412425.1 Candidatus Cloacimonas sp. SDB | reverse complement strand
AAAAACAGGTTCGAAAATTTTATCCCGAACCTGCTGAATTTTTTAACGACTTTTTTGATTTATCCAACCACACCGGCATTGATCAGATCATGCATATGCAGCATGCCCACCGGCTTTTTCTCTGCATCAACAACCGGCAGCATAGTGATTTTACGGTCTTCCATAATGTTAAGTGCTTCAACAGCTAAGGTTTGCGCCTCAACAGAAACCGGATCAACCGTCATAACTTCTTCAACTTTACGCTCCAGCAGATTGCCCGGAATACCCAGAACTCTTCTCAGATCTCCATCTGTTACTATTCCGCTGAGCAGACCTTGGCTGTTAACAACTCCGGTACAACCCAGTCCTTTGGAGGTCATTTCGAGAATCACCTTGTCCATCAGAACACCTTCAGGCACAAGCGGATTGGCTTTTCCGCTATGCATAAGATCGTTGACCCGGTAGATCAGTTTCTTACCGATGGTTCCACCGGGATGGAATCTGGCAAAATCGGATTCCTTGAAATTCCGTTTTTTCAGCAGAGCAACCGCAATAGCATCGCCCAGAGCGAGAGCAACAGTAGTGCTGGCAGTAGGTACAACCCCAAAGGGCTCAAAATCTTTGGGGACAGAACCATTAAGCACAACTTCAGCGTTTTTAGCCAGTTGAGAATTTAAATTACCCGTTAGGGCAATAATCGGGATATTGTTGAATTTAATAAAGGGAATAATGGAAAGCAGCTCTTCAGTATTTCCACTGTAGGAGACAGCAACCACCAGATCTTCGTTGTTGAGAATACCCAGATCACCATGAATTCCTTCCGCCGTATGCAGAAAGATTGCTGTTGTGCCGGTACTGGATAAGGTAGCAGCTATTTTACGGGCTATGATACCGGTTTTCCCCATACCTGTCACAATTACTTTTCCGGAACAGTTATACAAAAGATCCACCGCTTTTTCAATAGAACTATCCAGCCTTGATGCTGCCAGTTGAACAGCTTTTGCTGCCAATTCCAATTCCTGACGTACTATCTCTTTAATATCCATTAATATATCCGCATCATCTGGTACCGATCTCATCCAGTAGTTTTTCCACGATTTCTGCAAGGGGAAAACTGCCCAGATCACCTTTTGTGTGTTTCCGCACCGAGACAGTGCCAGATTCCTGTTCCTTTTCTCCTACAATGAACATATACGGGATCTTCTGCGTTTCCGCTTCCCTTATCTTATAGCCGATCTTTTCATTCTTGAATTCCACTTCCGATCTCAGACCTGCTTTATTCAATTTAATTTTAACCTCTCGAGCATAACTTTCGTAATGCTCCGAAATAGGTATTATCTTTACTTGTACAGGGCAGATCCAGAGGGGGAAATTTCCAGCATGATACTCAATCAGAGTTCCAAAAAACCTCTCCATAGATCCCAGTAACGCCCGGTGTACCATGAAAGGTCTGTGCGGCTGATTGTCCGCTCCAATATATTCCATTCCAAATCTTTCTGGCATATTGAAATCAAATTGAATGGTAGAACATTGCCATAAACGATTCAGACTATCCTTGATCTTAATGTCGATCTTGGGACCGTAAAAAGCTCCTCCGCCTTCATCAACTTCAAAGACAATATTATTTTTTTCCAGTGCTTTTCTTAAAGCTTCGGAACCTTTGTCCCAATCCTTCCTCTCCCCAACTGCTTTCGCAGGCATGGTAGAAAGATAGATCTGCAGATTCTCAAAACCAAACGCTTCCAGCATCTCGATGGAGAATTTCAGTACTTTCTCGATCTCATCATCCAGCTGATCACGGGTACAAATGATATGAGCATCATCCTGAGTAAAACCTCTAACCCGCATCAGTCCGTGCAATGCTCCCGAATTTTCATACCGGTAAACTGTACCCATTTCCGCCATTTTTATAGGAAGTTCCCGGTAACTGCGCTTCTGTGATTGATAAATGGCAATGTGAAAGGGACAGTTCATCGGTTTCAGAAAATATTCCTGTTCATCAACTTCTATGGGACTGTACATACTCTCTCTGTAGAATCCCAGATGACCGCTGGTCTTCCAGAGTTCAGCTTTTCCAATGTGAGGAGTATTTACCAACTGATAATCTTCTTCAAAGTGTCTCTTTTTCCAGAAATCTTCAATTATGCTGCGCATCATTGCACCTTTAGGATGCCAGAGTACCAGACCGGGTCCAATGTCATCGGAAATCGAATATAGATCAAGGTCCTTTCCAATTCTTCTGTGATCGCGTTTTTTAGCTTCTTCCAGATCGTTAAGAAATTTTTTCAATTCCTTATTGGAAGGAAAACTTACGCCATAGATGCGCTGCAGCATTTTATTTTTAGAATCACCCCGCCAATAGGCACCGGAAGTTTTAAGCAGTTTGACCGCCTTGATCTTCCCTGTATGAATAATATGGGGACCCCGACAGAGGTCGATGAAATTGCCTTGCGAATACATGGAGATTGTTTCACCTTCAGGAATTTCCTGCAGAATTTCGACTTTATAGGTTTCACCCATTTCAGAAAAAAGCTCGATCGCCTTCTCCCGCGACACTTCCTGCCTTTTATATTCCAGATTGTTTCCTGATAGTTCTTTCATTTTAGCTTCGATCTTATCCAGATCTTCATCGGTAAAAGGTACTTCTTTATCGAAATCGTAATAAAACCCTGTCTCAATTGCAGGTCCAATAGTCACCTTTACATCAGGAAATAGCTCCTGGACTGCCTGAGCCATTAAATGTGCTGTGCTGTGCCAGTAAACTTCTCTACCGATATCATCGTCGAATTTCAATAATTCTACCTTAGCATCTGACGGTATTTTATAATTCAGATCAACTATTTTATCATTAACTTTGGCAGTTACGATCTGCCGTGCAAGTCCTTCACTAATACTCTCCGCTATATGCAGAGGAGTAGTATATTGAGGAAATTCTTTCACAGAATTATCTGGAAAAGTTATATTTATATTCATTTATACCTCTAATAATTTTATTTAGACTAATACAATTTAAGAGAAATGAGCAGTCAGGCAAATCAACAAATGCTTATTCTTTATTTTTTTCGATCATCTCCGTAATTTTAGCAGCGGCATTATCCAGAGCTTTTTGAGGTTTAAGCACACCACGTACAACTTTTTCGATAACATGCTCTTCCAGATATTTTCTGGTTTCAAACCATTCGCTGATCTGAGGTTCGTAAGTGGCATAGTTCAGCTGATTGTAAACCGAGGCGATCTCAGGATTTTCTTCCAGCCTTTTCTTTAACACCTCTTCCTGAAAAGCACTTTTTCTAACCGGCATATAATAAGTCATTTCGGACCATTTAGCTGTTTGTTCGGTATCTGTGAACCATTTTATAAACTCCCAGGCTGCTTTTTCAATTTCTTTATCTTCACTTTTAAAAACAGCAACATTTGTCCCGCTTATCAGGTTTCTTTTTGTATCTCTAACCGGAATGGCAGCAACACCAAGATTGAAATCTATACCTGTCCTCTGCATATATGCCAGTGAAACACTGGAATCTTCATACATGGCCACCTTTCCTGCCAGGAAGTCATTCTGTCCTTCATAACCTGCCGAAAGGTATCCGGTTTTATCTACCAGAATTATATTTGTCAAAAAGTCTAAAGCCAATACACCCGCTTCACTGTTAAAAAGGGGTTTATTGTCAGCAGACATGATCTCACCTCCGGCTTGTAACAGGAGATTTTCAAATTTCCAGGCACTTATTTTCAGAGTTGCTCCGTATTGATCAATGATCCCATCTCCATCTTTATCCTGCGTAAGTGTTTTACAATATTCTCTGAACTCATCCCAGGTGACAGGTGGTTTATTGGGATCATAACCGTTTTGAAATAAGGCATCTTTATTATAATACATCACCATAACACTTTTATTAAAAGGAAAAGTCCAGAGTTTCCCGTTAATTGTATTGCTGTTGAGGAATACTGGGTAGAAATCCTGCAGATCCTCTACCCCGAAATCAGGATCTTCTTCAATAAAATCTTCGATGGGAACCAGCACATCTCCATCGATCATATTAGCTGTCCAGGCTTCAAATGCCTGTGCCAGGTGAGGTTGATTTCCCGATTGCATCGATGCCATCAATTTCTGGGATAAAGCAGTATAATTTCCCATATTTATAGCTTTTATAAAAATTTTCGAATGAGTATCATTGAAGTCGTTCACCATTATCTCTAAAGCATCTCCCAGAGGTCCGCCCATAGCATGCCAGAATACTACTTCAGTTACATCTGAAGCAACGGTTTCTTTCTTTTGACAGGCAGAAAAAACAACCATTAAGGTTATAGCAATTATTAT
>LKUH01000485.1 GCA_001412425.1 Candidatus Cloacimonas sp. SDB | reverse complement strand
AAGGTAAATTTGATAAAAATAAACTCAAGCCAATTTTTTATATACCTGCCTCGAAAGAATATTATTCACTGGGAGAATGTCTGGGAAAAGGATACTCTATCGGGAAAAAATATATTTCTTCCCAATGAAATATTAAAGCGCAGGTTTTTAGTTATTGCCTAAATGTTTAAGAATGAAATTCCTGCGCTTTATTTAACGATTACTGCCTTCTTTAAGAATTTTTAAAGTCACTCGCTTTTCTGGTGTTACATTTATTTTTGTTTAAAAGAGCCACTTAATTGAAAAGTAAAATCCTTCTGAATTTTCCAATATTCCCAAATTGGATCCACTAGATTTACTATTTACCATCAAGAAAAGATATGATAATGATGTAGATACGCTTTCGCTTATTTGATAGTCTATGCCTACTATATTGCCCATACTCATATCGTCCAGACTCAAGATTCCAACATAGAATGGTTCAAGATCACTTTTTTCCAGTTCTTTATTGGCATTAAGGTATAAATATGGTGAACAATCATCACCTCTTTCAAAAGTCATTCCATAAATAAACCCACCATTTAAATATAAATTGGAATCCGTAGTATAATCAGCACTGATAATGGCTTTTAAATAAGGGCTATCAAGAGTATTTTTCCCCTGGAATGACCATTGCTCGGGTATAATATAGGCAAGGTCTCCCCGTAAGGTTGCTCCTTCAATACCGGGGAATTCTCCTTGAAATTCCAATCCAACTACTTGCTTGGCAGGATAACCAAGATTTATTTTTATACTTGTTCCATTGTTGGGCTCAGCAATCAATTTTAAATCCGCAAGGAAGGGGTCTCTATAATATCCTTTATAATAAATAATCCCAGCATCAAAAGATGAAAAGCTATGATTTAGTCGCAAACCCCAGATTAAATTTTCAGGAACATTATAAGATAGATCAACATTATGTATAGTATACCCCTGTGCTTGGTATATTGGGCCATAAGTAGCTAGATAAGTATCTTTTAAATATTGATCTGGATAGGGAGTTACGCCCAGTTGAGGAACTAAAACAGCTTGAAGAAGGGTTAAATCACTTATATAGTAGGAGGCATTAATTCCCAATAAACCTAATTTGTCTTGATTTTTGATGAAGGTAATACCTGGTGGTGCAGGGTTAAAATTATCTAAAGGACTAAATAAATCAGCAGCACCCCATCGACTTATTATTTTCCCTGCTTTTAGGTCGAGATTGTCAATTATGTTATAAGCACTTAGGTAAATCTCATTGGGACCTATTACAAAAGAATTGCCATATTGTGCGTTACTTGCCCTGATTACCAGATCGCCTTCAAGAAAAATATCATTTGTTACCTCGTGAAAGTAATCAATATTGAAAGTAAGGGAATTACTAAATTTATCTTGATTTAAGATATAAGAGCATTCGTATAATAATTCTTGGGATATATCAAAAGCCATTATCTGAGAATGGGTTAAGCAAATAATTAATATTATTAATAGTGTATCGGCTAGATATTGTCTAAAATTCATTTAAAGTGCCCCCTGATCGGTTAGCTATTTAAAGCACCGGCTTTTGTAATGTACGTATACTGAAAAAGCTGGAGGATAAATCCAGATCATATTCAATCTCTTTAATGTTCATCTGAGTCTGGTGATTGTCGGTAAGGTTGTTTAATTGCATCTTCATTGGAGTAAATTTGCCTTCTTCATCAAATTTTACCTCCTTTATCTCAAGGGTCTTGGTATGCTGTCCATCAAGGTCATAGAATTCTACTTTTTCTATATAGAATTGTTGTTTATTGACATAGAGAATAAATTTACTGTAGGATAGCCCTTCATCATCAGGTAGTATTTCAAGCACGTATTGCTCATTGGTCTCTTCTAAAATCTCTTTTGCATAGTCGTCATTCTGATAGTCCATACTCAAGTCTTCATAGGAGAAATCGGTTCCCATGAAGTTTTCCTGCCTGGAAGAGCCGGCTATCCTCCTTGGTTTCTGATAGGCGGGCATGTAAAGGTATATCTTATCACCGTTTTCAATACTTAATAAGGTTACTCCTGCTACTGATTTGGGTGAGAGAAAGCGCATTAACATGGTAATTTTGTCATTTCCCTCTTCTTGTTCAAACATAATGATTTCTCTGGTTTCTTCTTCACTGTCTTTATCAATCAAGATCATCTCAGCCTGGGTTTTGCTGTTTTTAGAATCGGGCTGCTTTTCTTTGACCTTATCTATAATCTCATTGGCAGTTAGCTGATTGGCTGCCATTGGAAAGCTGAGGCAACTAAATAGTACTATGACAATTATAATAACAAGGTAAATATTATTATTTTTGTTCAACATTTTTTTCCTCCTTGAATTTAATAAGATGTAATAAAATTGGTAAAAATAGCAGTGTATAAACAACACTAATTAACATGACACTACCTATTAATATAGCAAATTCAGAAATCATTTTAATTTCCGAAAATGCCAGAACAAAACATCCTGCAGCTACAGATATAGAGTTAAATAATATAGCTCGCCCGGTTCCGGTTAGGGTAATTGTTATTACTTTGACCGGGTCAGCATTTTTTATAAATTCGTGTTTATAGCGATTGATAAAGTGAATAGTATAATCAATACCAGCCCCGATGGCGATACTGGCTACCATCATGGTACCTATGTTCAGAGATATATTTGCTATACCCATTATACCAAAGGCAGTTATGATGGTGAGAAGAATTGGAATTATTCCAACAATTCCAATTAACAAAGAACGAAACTGTATAATCAATAATATGAATACTACCAGAAATGCTGCAAGCATACTTTTGACCTGTCCATCATAAATACTCTTGTTTACCTCATTGGTAATCACCGGAATTCCGGTAAGACTATATGAAAAAGTTAATGTCCCTTCATCAGCAGGTACATAAACATAATCATCAGTTAGATACCACAGATAGTTGGCATTATCCTGACTCAGTTCTAGGTTGGATATATTCGCAATCTGCTCCCGGGCATACTGGATTTTCCCCCTCTCGGTTGCAATGGCAATAGAACTATCAATGACATCTTTTAGGTATTCAGCATCATATTCAGAGATATCCAGCTGTTTAGTTAGATTTTCTAGAAAGAGCGAACCATCCAGATTAGATTGCAGGTAGTTGACAATAGCAGGTTCTATCTTAGCAGCGGTTATGCCAAAGTCTTCCAACTCTAAAGATGATAAGTTTATTATTTCTGCTATAAACTTCTTATTTGACCGAATAAACTCTGTGTTGGCAAGTCCGGCAATGCGGATAAGTTCTTCTTTTATCTCTTCTAACTGTGTCTGGTTAAATTCTATTCCGTTTGTCTGCCAGGAGCTGATGATATCCTGGGCAATATAGGGATAGTATTGTTCTCTTTCCTCAGGGGATAGTTGACTCATGTTAATTTCTTTAACTGTCTTTGGCATTTGCTGAATAAATTTTTTGACTTTTTGGATAGATTGCTCGGTATCCATAGATACTATTTTTTTCGAACGAACCTGTAAAATAGTATTTTTATTATCATTGGTTATCATAGAATCAACGAATTCATTTCCCTCGGCAAAGAACCACAGATTATCTATCTTGTCTGGATTGGCAGGAATAATCTTTTTATT
>LKUH01000484.1 GCA_001412425.1 Candidatus Cloacimonas sp. SDB | reverse complement strand
TGAGTAAAACTACCAAGATCACCTCGATAAAAAATGATAACAGGAGGATCATATATTGACTGCAGATAGGGAGGATAATCTTTATTCAGAATTGTGATATATCTAATGTCCAATTTTTTGAAGCATTTGGAAATTGTATTCCAGTTAGCCGTTAAATCAAATTTAGAAAGATGTTTTTTTTGTTCCTCTGTCAAGTAAGCAAGATCATTTATTTCAGTTTTTCTTTGGCCAATAAAATTTTCCGGATTACCAAATAGATTGAGAAGTCTTCTAATTTTTTTTCTACCTAATTCCGGTGTTGATAAAAGTTGAAGCCATAATTTCAGTTTTTCCATCTTTATCCCTTAGAATTCTATGTTACTGCTGTTTCGGAATAAGTTAAGTGTTTTTGATCAGCTCATATAATCTGTTCTTTAATTTGTTTACATTTTCCCCGGTAAAAGAAGAAAAAGGTATAATTTCTTCATTAATCTGCCTTAGGAAGTCTTTCTGAACATTTTTAATCAATTCTATTCTTTTTTCAGCATTGATAGAATCTATTTTACTTAAAGCGATCAAATGTTGTTTTTTATCCAGATACTTATCATAAAGATGCAATTCCCTTTTAAGAACATTATAATCCTCTAAAATATTAGTGGAATTAGCGTCGATCATAAAGAAAAGGATTTTTGTGCGTTGAATATGCCTCAGAAACTGGATTCCAAGCCCCTTACCATCGTGTGCCCCTTCGATAATACCAGGTATGTCGGCCATAACAAAAGATTGATACTCATTAATTCTAACTACTCCCAGGGAAGGTTCAAGTGTGGTGAATTCATAATCTGCAACTTTGGGGCGGGCTTCAGAAACTATACTGAGAAACGTTGATTTTCCTGCATTTGGAAAACCAACTAATCCCACATCTGCCATTAGCTTGAGTTCCAGTTCTAATTCCCGATATTCTCCATCTCCACCCTGTTTTGCATAATGGGGCGCCTGATGAGTTGAGCTTTTAAATTTACTGTTACCTCTACCCCCGTTACCACCTTTAGCCAGAATTATTTTCTGATCATGTTCAACAATTTCATCGATTTTTTCATGTTTACCTACAGTAATATCATAAATTATTGTTCCCAGAGGTAATTCAACAAAACTATCATTTCCTGAAGCTCCAGTGCGATTGTTTCCTTCACCGTTCTTACCTTTCTCAGCTTTTACTATTTTAGAATAACGATAATTCAATAGTGTATTGATATTTTCGTTCCCAATGGCAATAACATCACCTCCTGAACCACCATCTCCGCCATCCGGACCTCCCTTGGGAACGAATTTCTCTCTGCAAAAGCTGATACAGCCATTACCTCCTTTTCCGGATTGAACTGTTATTCTGGCATAATCTATAAACATGGTAACCCAACTATTTGAAAATATTCTGCAGAAATGGGAGTTTTACTTTTTTAGTAGTGTTTTCATTGCTTTTAACCTGTATACCAATGAATCTTCTTTCTTCATAACCAGGTTTTGAATAAGAAACAGTATAGATACCTGGGTTTATATCAGCAAGTTGATATTCCCCCAGGTCATTCGATTGTACTGTCTGATTCGTTTCCATAACTCTTATATCTGCATAAATTATGGGGTTTCCGAATTTGTCTTCAATTTTTCCAGAAAGCGATCCGACTCCTGATTCTGGAGAAACAACATTATTGTTGTTTTTAATCATTCCACTTTCGTTTCGCGATTTTATGTATCTTTCTTCCTGAAAGGGTAGAAGCGACATATTTATATTTGTCACACGTTCCGCATTGACTTTTACCATTGCTCTTTTGGTATCTATATAAGAATAATGTGAAAACCACAGGGTGTATTCATCTTCCGGAATTTCCTTAAAATAAAAAGTGCCTGTAGAATCTGTATGAGTTGCTATCTCAAGTTCCTTAACCACAACACTGACATTTTTAACCGGTAGATTTCTGGTATTTGTTATTTTACCTTTAATAATCCCGTTTGTCTGGGCAGAGCAAACTGCAATAATAACTAGAAAGCACAATAAAATCAGTTCCTTTTTCATTTTAAACTCCTTTATTAGAGAGCATTTTTTTCTTTTAGAAGCCTAATCATAGTCTGGATCAGAAAAGAGGGGTCATTTTCCATTTCATTAAGAAGAGCACGACTATAGTCAGTATCAATATTTTTCAATCCTCTAGCGACAATAACCCTAATTTTTTCAGAATCATCCTTAATAAAATTATTTAGTATATCTACACTTTTATTTGATTTAATATTTCCCAGAGCTGAGAGAGTAGTTTTTAAGTATTTTTTCTTTTCTACAAATGATTTCAAAGTATCAACATAAGTTGAATCGTTCATTTCTCCGATAAGGCTGATCGTATTTTTTACCCATAAGCTATCCTGATGCTGCAGTAATTCAGGAATGAATTCCTGAAAAGTAGTTGATTTTTCTATAAAATTAGCCAGAGCCCTATAAACTAAAGCACTTTTAGTACCCATTTGAGTAGAAAAAATATACTCAGCCGCTTCTGTTTTTCTTTTGATTAGAATTTCACCAGCCATTTCAACTCGTTTAGCAGCACTTCCCACTCCCCATTGTGAGGCAATGGAGAATATTTCTGCAATCTCTGCCAGAGAATCGATTTGTGCAGCCTCTGCTTCAGCCATCTTTTCTACTATTTCAATCTGATTCACCAGTAGAGTATCAATTCCCAGACCGTAAGTTCCGGAAACCCAGGCAGTATCATTACTACAGTCCTGATTGGCGTAACTATCCTCACCGCCGGTATCCAAAAAGATGCCTAACCCGCCGCTACCGCGGGCTTCATTGGCATGTCCGTAATTGTTAGAATTATTTCTTTCATAGCTGTCATTTCCGCTGACATCAAGAAAAATTCCTACAGAATTGGTTAACCCTAAGCCGTTACCGCCTTCTATAGAATAACTGTCATCTCCTCCTCTATCGACCAGAAATCCAACCGCATAATCATGACCTGCCCCTTGACCGGGTCCATGCTTGGAATAGTAGTGATCTTCTCCAGCTCGGTCCAGCAAAAAACCTCCTGCCAGATGGATTCCGCTCCCTTGAGGATAATATACTGAAGAATAGAAATCATTACCTTCATTATCGATCAGTATTCCTAAAGCATACCAATAGGCTACCGCTTGAGAATAGACAGCTCCATTATAACGATCGTTTCCTGTGCCATCAAAAAGTATTCCAATTCCTCCAGCCATATCAGGCCTTATACCATATCCGAAACCCTGTGAAAGACTGCGATAATCCAGTGGTGCCAATGGGGCATGCAGATATTTACCTCCGGCATAATAGAGATCATTACCTTCATGATCAATTAACAATCCAATTGCCAGGGTGCCGGCATAGCCTTCGCCTAATTCTGAAACCGAATAAATATCAGATCCGGTTTCATCAGTAAGGATTGTTATGCCACAGGTAGCTGCCCCCAGACTATGAAGCCCCGCAACGTAGATGTCATCTCCGGAAATGTCTGTAAATCTGTTATAGCCAAAAAAAGCTGAAAGCGCATGATCTCCTCCCCGATAGATATCATTTCCCTGTAGATCGAGATGAATTGCCATTCCCCAAACGGCACTGAAAAGACTCGATATCTGATCGTTCTGATAGAGATCATCACCTGCCAGGTCAATTGTCCAGAGAAAGTGATTGCTCCAGTCACCAGATAACCTGCCGCTATATTTATCATTTCCTCCCGGATCAAGAATAAAGCTGAAATCATCGTCATAAGAATCATCGCCGCATGTTCCGATACAAAGTGTTCCAAACCTGGTATCCATTTTCATTAATTCAACATTAGTAAATTCCAGAGTTTGAACTTTCAGCACGAGTTCATCAAAACTCTGGCTGAAGAATTCGGCTGCATTCATCATTTTCCTGAAATCTACCTTTTCAATTATGGCAACATAATCTTCCATTTCCAGATCATATTGGTCCAGTTCATACTCCAGGAAGAATTCATCATATTTATCAGAGTCCTGATCTTCCATTGGAATCATATAAGAGAAATAAATCAGCTTACTTAATTCCTCTTCAGAAAGATCGCTGAAAGAATTTTTAAAAAGCTGTTCCGCAACTTCCCAAGCGTTTATTACATAATCAAATACATCGTAAGGATGGGTTATTGGGATATCACTTTTGTTATTAAGAAAATCCTGAAATTCTGGATCTTCATCAAACAGAATATGCGAAAATTCTGAATTCATTTTCTGAGAATCTTTTGATTTGATCAATTCTTCCATTCGAGAAACAAAATCAACAAACTGAAGAGGATTGTTTATTACATCAACTACTACAGGTATTTTAAATTTGGTGTCACTGGACCAGTCTTTTAAAAAATTAACAGAAGTGCTGTCGAAA
>LKUH01000483.1 GCA_001412425.1 Candidatus Cloacimonas sp. SDB | reverse complement strand
ACCTGATTTCCCATTTGTTTTTTGCATTGATTTTTTATGAAAGAATACTGAAGCAAAAGTGGGAACAATTGTCAGGGCAACAAATAATGATGCAAAAAGTGAAAAGGAAACAGTCAATGCTAAACCTCTTACCAATATTCCGGCAATACCTTTGCTGAAAACCATCGGGAAAAAAACAGCAACCGTGGTTAAAGTAGAAGCCGTAATTGCCATTGCTACTTCGGTTGTTCCTATTTCGGCAGCGGCAATCCTGTTTTTCCCTAATTCCATATTTCGATAGATATTTTCTATCACAACCACAGCATTATCTACCAGCATTCCGACTCCAAGAGCAAGACCTCCTAAAGTCATCAGGTTTAAGGTATATTTTGCCAGATACAGCGGTATAAAAGTAGCAATTAAGGAAATGGGAATTGCCAATGAAATTGCCAGAGTTGGTCTCCAATTCCTTAAAAAGAGAAACATAATACATATTGCCAGCAAACCGCCGACAAGCAAATTAGAAACTGCACCGCTTGTAACTAATTGAATTGGTTGACCCAAATCTAATATTTCGGAAAATTCGATGTTTGAACCAAGTTCGCTTTTGATGGCTGTCAGTTCTTTCTTTACTGCATCTGTTACAGTTAAAGTATTCGCTCCTGATTCTTTGGTGATCATCATCATTGCCGTAGGTTTCCTATTGGTTCTGATATGCGATTTACTCTCCATTATTCCGTCTTTTAGTTCAGCAACATCTTTGATAAATATAGTTTTTCCTGTTTTTGTCATTGTTACAGGTGTGTTTTCAATTTCCGCTAAAGTTTCATATTCACCGATAGTTCTTATAAGAAATTCATTTTGTCTTTGATCGATGCTGCCACCCGGAATGTTCTGATTTTGTCCTCGAATAATATTGGAAATTTGATTGATAGAAATATTGTATTGATCCAATTTCATCTTATCGACAACTACTTGAATCTCTCTTTCTTCACTGCTCATAGACATTACCGAAGCAACTCCCTTGAGTTGTTTCAACCTGGTTGCTACATCATCTTCGAGAATTTTTTCTAATTGGATAATATCTTCTAACCCTGTTACTCCATACATCAAGATCGGCATATCGGAGACATTGAATTTCATCACCATCGGTCTGTTTGCATCAGCAGGAAGAAATCCGATAATCTGTTCCACTGCATCACGAATATCCTGCGAGGAGGCATCGATATTAGTTCCCCATTCAAATTCCACAGAAACGATTGATTGGTTTTCCGCACTCTGGGAAGTTATTTTCTTAACATTTTTTACGCTGGAAATAACCATTTCAACTGGTTTGGTTATTGTCTCTTCAATATCTGATGAAGAAGCACCTCGATAGGTTGTTATTATCGAAATCATCGGATAGTCAATATCGGGCATCATATCCAAACCCAAACTGAAAAAGGCAACACTTCCCAAAATAATAACCAAAATGCTAACCATCAATACTGTGATCTTTCTATTTATGGCAAATTTTGATAGACTCATTTAGAACTCCTGATTATTTGATTGATTGAACAGGAAGATTATCTTTCAATCCGATATTTCCCTTGATCGCCACGATCTCATTTTCGGAAATTCCTGATAAAATTTCTATCTCATATTCATTCTGAATTCCGGTAGTAACGGTTCTTTCTTGAGCAATATCATTCTCGATCACAAAAACAATATCGGAATTTACCAAAGCATTTTGCGGAATAACCAAGGTGTTCGCAGAAACATCTGTTAATATTTTAATTCGGGCAAATTGAAAATGTTTTAGAAGATGCTCCTTATTGTTGACCTCGATTTCACACAAAAAAGTTCCGGCCATTCTATCTGCCTGCGGAGATACAAAAGAAATTTTACCGAAGAATTCTTCCTCCGGATTTGAATCCGTTTCCACAATGACCTTTTGTCCGACTTTTATAGCAGTTATATCTTTATCCGAAATATTTATGTTTGCTTTCATTTTATCCAAATTTATCAAACGAAAAAGACAGGGTTTTCCAAGTGCAGTCGGTGCAGCCGGGCTGAAAGTTTCATTCTCTTTAACTGAAATGTAAGAGATAATTCCGGAGATTGGGGCGCGAACATTTGTATGTTTCTGCAAGAATTCAAAACCTGTTTTTGCAGTTTTGTATCCGGTTTCCACTTCATCAAATTTACTTTGTTCAAGAGAACCTTTGTTTTTCAGTTCTTCCATTCTTTCGTATGTCTTTTTCAGATTCTCAAATTGCAGTTTTGCCTGTTTGAATTGAGTCGAATCCAATACTGCAAGCAGTTCATCTTCCTTTACAAAATCACCTTCTTTGACCAATATCGTCTCGATAACTGCTGAAATATTTGGAACAACATCTACGATTTTTACTGCTTCCAATTGTCCGGCATATTCGATGTATGAGTAAATATCTTTTTTAATAACTTTTGCAGTTTCAATATAAATTGCACCTTTACCCGTTATTTCTTTTTCATCAGTATCTTCTTTTCTGGAATTGCACCCAAAGCTTAAAAGCAATCCAATGGCAGTTATAATTAGTAATGTTCTTTTTAACATTTTATCTCCTTTTATTCATTTATAAATTTTTTAATTTCATAAGTTGCGATCAAATAATCATAATAAGCAGAAACAAGATTCATCTCACCGGCAAACAGCATTATATCTGCATCGAGGAGTTCGCTATTGGTGATCATTCCCTGCTCGAAAAGATTGTTGATGAGTTTGTGATTTTCTTTGGCGAATTCCAACGATGATTTATTGTTTTCAACAGTTTGTGCATTTGTAACCAAATTATAATAGGCATTTTTTACTCCTACCAAAATGTTCTCTTTTGTTGATTCCAACATTAAATTGGTTTTTCTCACATCGTATTTCGTCTTTTTCAAATTTGTATAATTTGCACCACTGGAAAAGATCGGTAAGGAAAATGCAGCAACAAAATTCCAGTTATCATCTCCGGAAAAATCAGGTGTATCATCGTTTTCAATTTCATAAGTAAATTGCAGATTTAAAGAAGGCAGAAAATTCCCTTTTGCCATCATCAGTTGCTTTTTCATCATTTTATCGGTTGTTGATAAAGTTCTCAAAATAGGATTATTCTGCTTGGTTTTTTCCAACAATTTAATGATCACATTTTCTATCTGTTCATCATCCATCGTTGAATATTTTTTGATTTCAGCATCATAATTTGTCACATTTATTTCTGAAGGATTAATATTTCTTTCATCTGTTCCTAATAGGTTTTTCCAAAGAGTTAAAAGAACTTTCAAATTATTTTTTACTTCATTCAAAGCAGTTTCATCATTTTGCAATTTAACCCGCCACTGCAATACATCGGATTTTTTTGCAGTTCCGACTTCATAATTATCTTGAACTTTTTGCAGATGAGATTTAGAAGATCCCACGCTTTTTTCCATCATTTTCATCAAGTCTTGAATTTTCAGAATATTAAAATAAGTGGAAGCAACTTGATAAGTTATATCATTTTCTTTGTTCTGAACCGAATAAATAGCCTGTTCTTTTGCCAATTTTGAAAGTTGATAACCAAGAATGACTTTTCCACCATTAAAAACCGGTTGCTTAATAGTTAAGTTGTTCTGGAAGGAAGTTTTATAAAAACCTGTTCCCATCGCTGACATAGAGAAAGGCATTGTTCCAATGACAGCGCCGGTTGAATCCATCACCGGAATAGACATTATTTCTGTTGCTGTATCGTAAGTATCACTATCAAGGCGAATCATTGTTGAATTGAAAGAAATTTTCGGTAGAAAATTTGTAAGTGCATTCTTCTGCGACCATTCTGATGAATTCAAAGCATTTCTTTCGGAATTGATCTCCTTGTTATTTTCTTTTGCCAGAGAAATGCTTTCTTCCAAAGTGATAACTTCCGAGAAAAGCATTATAGAACTTAACAATGTAATTATGAGCAATATGCATTTTTTCATTTAAACCTCGTTAATTTATATTTTTGATTTTTCTATTGAAATTCCATTCCAGATATAATGGAATATTTTCTCACAATTTTCTTTAACTTCAAACTCTTTAATTGTACTATGATGTATAAAAAATCCTTCTACAATTATATTTATCATAAAACTAATTGTATTGCAATCAATACTACATTTGATTTCTCCATTATGTTGAGCACTCTTCAATGTATTAATTAGTAACTTTTGGATTGCTTCATTTAGTTTTATATATTTTTCCTTAATACTTGGAAACTTAGTAAATGCATTTGTTATAAGCATATAAAAGTTTTCCATTTTTATGTTTTTTGAACCTAAGATTTCCTTAAGAATATTTGAAATATCAGTTAATGAATTAAAATAAGAATATATTATATTTTTTGTGTTCTTTGTCTCAATAAAAAGTGATTTTCCATACTTTTCAAGTTCTTCAAATAGATAATCGATAGCTTCAATAAATATTTTTTCTTTATTTTTAAAATGGTAATATAGACCTCCTTTTGATATTTGACACTCCGAAATTATATCATTTATCGATGTTGAATCATAACCTTTCTGAAAGAAAATCCTCAGAGCAATTATTGATTCATCTTTCTTTGAACTCATAATTTCACCTTTGAATTAATATACGCTATAATAATAAAATTATCATTATAATTTTTTCGAAATGGACGAATTTCTATATGCAGATTCATTAAAGCATTTTCTGTGCAAGAGCTTTTTGAATTATAAAATTGTTTATATAATTACCTGTAACAAATACAATTATTATGAGCATCCCTGCATTTAACCTATGCATATTTTTAAAAGTCATATTATTTTATCTCTATTCCATGTAAGATTATCTGAATGATACTATTGATTGTTGAAGATATGTCCACATCTTGATTATCTATAAGGATTTTGACACTTAAACCCAATGTAACACCAGTGATAATATGTACTAAAGATTCAATTGAATATACATTAAAGGTTTTATTTCTAATACCGTCAGAAATTATCTCAGTCAATAATTCAATTTTAAAATCATCAAATTTTTGTTTATGTTCTTGAGCCATATTTTTGTACTTAAGAGGTAGATTATATTTCCGGATCAAATAAAAATATTTTCTTTGTTCTTTTACCGAATTCAATTTTTCGATCATATAAGCGCTGATTTTTTCTTGAGGTGTATTTTGTGATTCGACTGCGTTTCTGATATTGTTTTGAATTTTATGTAAATCAGTATCGAACATCATATTCAGTATTTCATCTTTGCTTTTAAAATAATAATACAATGCCGATGTTTTGATGCCGCATTCGTGAGAAATATCATCGAGAGTTGTTTTTGCGAGACCGTATTTTTGGAAGGCAGCCGAAGCTGCTTTTAAAATATCTTCTCTTTTATCCATCTTCAAACTCCTTTTTAAAGTTTTGAAATATTTATTATAAACTTCAAAAATTTGAATGTGGTTTTAGTGTCAAGTTTTTTTTATTTATTTGCAGATTTAAGTTAAGGTAGTCCAACCTGAAAAAGAGCAAATCACTGTCAGGATATTACGCAAAATTTAGTACCGGTTT
>LKUH01000482.1 GCA_001412425.1 Candidatus Cloacimonas sp. SDB | reverse complement strand
TGGAATACGAGGTCCATAATTATCAACTGCCAGCTTCCTGCCTGTAAGTCCGGTATCAGCTTCAAAGCCACCTTTACTCCATTCACCAGCAGGATTGGCATAGATGATGGAATTCTCAATATCCAGCTTCATGGAAAATGCCCAATCGATAATCAGGTTCTTCAGATCAGCTTTCTTGGTATTAACAAAGCTGGCTACGATGCCGATGATCTTGTTATCCTTGAGTGTGATCTGCGTTTTACCATCTACTGGAAATTCTTTATAGATGAACCGGCAAAGGCTGCGAGCCAAGAATGCTTCCTGTGGAATCAGTGCCGGATTTTCATTGCAGGCATATCCGATCATGATACCTTGATCACCTGCTCCTCCACTGTCAACTCCATCTGCAATGTTCTCACTTTGTTTTACGATATTGAGCTGGATGCTGATATCATTCCCAACCACTGATTTAACTGCTGCTCTTATATCCGGAGTTGCCTTTGTAGTGATCTCTCCAGTTACGTAAACCAGACCATGACCACCCATAGTTTCTACTGCCACTCTGGAATTAGAATCATCTTTCAAGCACGCATCTAAGATAGCATCGGAGACCTGATCACACAGCTTGTCAGGATGCTTGGGAGTTACATATTCTGCTGTTCTATACATTTTCTACCTCATAGTTTGATATTATGATCTCTTTGTAATAACTTTCCCCAGCCTTGCGGTTTATCCCTTTAACTCTGCTTACAGCGATGATATTGTACTTCTTGTACATGTCTCTGGCTTCTGGACAATCATCATAAGAAAGCAGGAACCTGCCTTTGATCTTCTTTAAAGTGTCATGAAGCTTCTGATGATCGAAATTCAAAGAGTTGTCATACTTGAATCCGTTCATGTATGGAGGGTCACAGTAGATGAAATTATCTTTTGTATCGTATCGAGCTATCAGCTTTTCAAAGCTCATATTTTCGATGATAACTCCATCCAACCTTTTGGATAAAGCTTCTATGCGATTAACCTTGTTCTCCAGTTTGCAGTGTCCTTGAGTTTTGGCAGTTGCAAAGGTTCCGCCTTTAGATCCAAAGCTTCTGGAGATCAGATACATGAAACGGGCTGCTTTCTGTATTTCAGTGAGTCCATCATTGGCTTTGAATAACTCGAACATATCTCTGCTGCCAATCAAACAATCAAACTCCTTCTGCAGAGCCTGCGGATGATATTTAACCTGCAGGAACAGGTTAGTGAGTCTGCTATCCAGATCGTTATAAACTTCCAGCTTCGCCCATTTCTCTTTGAGAAACAGCAGCCAGCCAGCGCCACCGAAAGGCTCGATGTA
>LKUH01000481.1 GCA_001412425.1 Candidatus Cloacimonas sp. SDB | reverse complement strand
ATTCCAGCCTGAATGATCACTTAAATAATAAAAAAATAAACTCCAGCAGTTATTTTAACGGCTATCTTTCTTTACAGATTTCCAATTTGTTCCAGATAAAAATTGATTTTATTAATCTAACTAATGAAAAGTTCTTTCCTTATTTGAATGACCTGTCTAATATTTCTGACCTTTACGATTACAGCAGGCATATAAATTTCTCAGTTAACTGGATCTTTGTAAATTAAAAAAGCCGGGAAACATCTCCCGGCTCATAAAACATTATAAAACTCAAAAAATTAGGGATTCCAGTAAATTACTTTGTATCCGGTCTCTGTTTCAGTAACCTCACCATCATCTTCAGATCCAGCTCCTCCACCATTTCCACCTGTGATATCGGGGTCTATGGTTGCGCCAACTGCATCAATAGAAATCCACCACTTACCCATCGCTTTCCCATTCTTAAGTTTATCATTCCAGACATTTATGGTCATGTTGTCGGAAACAATCTCGTAGCGCGTGTTGGCAAGAGTATAATCAGTTCCATTTATCGTAAGCGTTCTGCCCTGAGCTTTTGGTCTGACTCTAACAATTGAAGCAGGACCGTTATAACTGAACTGAGGGGCGTTTTGATGAACTTCATCTCGGCTGAAGTATCCACCATCGGGAGTATGAACCTGAAATTCATTATTGGCACTATTGCCCGGATTAATATTAAGAGATCCGAAAATTGAATAACCACCACCTTCGTCTTCACTGCCTTCTGTGCCGATGCCCTGCAGAACGGCTCTACCGCTATGAGTAACAGGGTTACCTTGCATATTCATAGTAATATTGGAAATGATCTCAATCTGACTGATAACTTCACTGCCTTCCTCTACATCTGGAGAGTTAGGTTTGGAATTTTCATATGTCAAAACACTCCAGCTTCCTGAGGATTTAAAATTGCCCTTACTTAATATTGAGCCGATATGATCACCGCTCCCTGATTTGTCAAAATCTTGCCCAGCATAAATCAGACCATGGGATTTGCCACTTCCTGAAATATCAATATCCGAATCACGGCTAATGAAGGCAGGGAAGTTATCAACTTTTGTCTGATCTCCGCTACCAGAAATTTTTATCGAACCTGTGGCAATAAAGCATCCTATCATATTATTGGATCCGCTTATCCTAATGTCCCCGTTCACCCACATAATTCCTCCGGCAGGTTCCAGATTCCCTGACCCTGAGAATTGCTGATTCCCGTCAAAAACCTGTCCATTGGCTTGAGCATGCTCATAGTAGGAGGTTAAATCAATATCTGGAATAATTAATTGATCAACCGCTTCAATTGTGACTGTTCCAGAAATTGCAGACCCACTGAAAGAAACAACAGGTGCTGCAGCATCTCCAGAAATTTTCGTTGACCCGGTCATTTTGATTTCTGTTGAAGAAGAAATATTACCAGTAATTTTCTTGCTGCCAGTCATAGTAAATTTTCCATTGCTGTGTATATTCCCTTCACCCACGTTAAGCGAACCGCTGCCACTCCACTTCATTGTTCCGTTGGTAGCAATCGCATAAGAATAGGGATCATTGGGTAATGAAGATCCCTCCCCATCTTCCTCGACTGAGGTAATGATATAAGTAAGTGAATTGATTGTACCGTCCATTACTTCAAAAGTATTATCTGCGGAATACTCAATAGTCGTCGAACTTGTAATATTACCGCTTGAGACCTGTTGTATAGCATATTGAAGTGCATAGGAACCTAAATCTTGGTAATTTGATGCCAGAATTTCCGGAATTTTCTCCGATCTCTGGTTCACGGTAAACATTATTGTTCCCAATATTGCCGTTATTACCATAACCATTATTATTACTATTTTTCCCATTTTCCCCTCCAAAGATAAATTGTACTAATTAATTTATATTTAATCTGATGCATTTTCTATGCCATAAAGTGTTTTTGCTATTTTCATTCAAAATAGTCAATCTTAATAATCGCATTCTACTAAAAATTATTTTTTGGGGAATAACTTGATTTTAGTTTAACGAATTATCGCTTTTCTTGGAATAAGTCCTGATATTGCGTTTTTAGGAAGTTTAGCGGAATAATAATGGTTTTAATTGCAACATTAACTGATTTGTAAAATTGAAGCTAATCAGTCTGGTATTTACCAAAAAAAATAAATAATGAAAACAGGAATGAAAATAGTATTCGTGTAATAATCTTATGACACTCATCAATATTCTGACAATAAAAAATGTCATAACCTGCTAAAAATATTATCTGTTAGAAATTTTAAAAAAAGAAAGACCGGGATTTCAGGTTCCCGATCTTTCCTGCTACATTTATCTTTTCGGAGATTAGGGGTTCCAATAAATTATTTTGTAAGAACTTTCTTCTTCATTCACGCTCACAGTCCACCAGTTGACATCTTTTGTCTCTGAAAGTACAATAACTGCTCCGGCTCGGCAATTGTGAGTCAATGTTTTATCCTGTACATTCATGGAAACATTTGCAATTATATCAACAACTGTATGAGTTAGCGATTCAAAGATCATCCAGCTGGTATCTTCAACAAAGTTTTCCAGAGGGATACCAGGATCCAGCTCTAAAACAGCATCTTCTGCATCAATTGTAATCCACCATTGACCCATCGCTTTACCATTCTTTTCATGATCGTTCCAGAGATCAACCATCATGGATTGAGACCTGATAGTATATCTGGCATTAGGACTTAGCTCAATTTCAACACCATTAACCTGTACGGTTCTTCCCTGAGCTTTCGGCTTAACTTTAACAACAGTTGCAGGTCCGCAATAACTGAAGCAAGGTGCATTTTTATGAACCTCCGTTCTGTCTACATACTCATAACCTTCGGTTGGAGTTTCCATTACAAATTCATTATTGTCACTGGTTCCAGGATTAATGTTCAAAGTACCAGTAAGATCATAGACAAAGGTTCCGTCATCTTCTCCTTCTATTTCAGGATCATCAGGTAAATAATCCGCCGTAGTTGTAGTGGAATAAAATCTATATTCAATGCTGTTTACATTTCCGTCCAGAACTTCAAACATATTGTTATTACCGTAATTGACTGTTGCGTTGTCAATAACCTTACCTGTGATTACCTGGTTAATTGCATATTGTAAAGTGTAGGAGCCGATATCCTGAAAATTCCCATTCAACATTTTAGGTACTTCCTTGCTTCTTTCAAATACTCCCACTAATAAGGAACCTGATATTGAAATGATTACTAAAACAAAAATTATTACCACTTTTCCCATGTTTTATCTCCAACAATTATTTCTTGGTAATTATTATTGCATTCAGGGTACCAATTATAGAACATAATAGTTTAATGTGTTATGATATCAACCTAAATTATTATGTGATAAGGGATTATAAAATAAACTATTTATTTTTTATCTCCCGTCAATCCCTATTTTGTCCC
>LKUH01000480.1 GCA_001412425.1 Candidatus Cloacimonas sp. SDB | reverse complement strand
ACAACCGCATCAACACTCAGGAAAAAACCAAAGTCGAAGGTGATCTGAGAGAAGCTGTTTTTCAGATGGAGCAACATAATCTGATCAAAACTGAAGGAATAGTGGGATTAGATAAAGATCTGATGATCAAAGCAACATTTATTACAACCGAAGATGACGCTGCCAATGTATTTAACTGGCTGGTGAATTTTTCACCCTATGAACTTCTGGAAGAAGAATATAAAAAAAGCAAAAAACTGCCCCTGCAGGATATTATAATTGTTGCATTCAACAACTGGACCTGCAATGATCCCTATTACACAAACATTGGTTCGCCTCAGCTTGCCCTGGTAGATGAGAAGCATAATGTTATCTTTAACCTGGGTATGAGATATTTTGGCGAAAGAAAAAAAGGCACATTAACCTTAGCCTGGACATCCGGAATGAGATTGAACATGGCAGCCTGCCATGGTGGAATAAAAGAAATAGATTTTTCCAGGTGTGAAGATGAAAGTTACCACTCTCTGGGTAACAGGTCTATTGCCTTTTATGGACTGTCCGGAACCGGAAAATCCTCTCATACAAATTCAGCTGATAATGCCGGAACCTTACCAAAAGGATTCAAAAAGGTTATCCTGCATGATGATGCATTTCAAATCGATACCGAAAACAGACTCTGCCGCGTCTGGGAACCTTCTTTATTCGATAAAACGGACAGCCGAGACCTGGATCATCCGGACTGGCATTACTGTATTTCTTTGATGAATCATGCTTTGATCAATCGCGATGGGAAAATTTTGCCTCTGGGATTGGATGTGAGGCAGGCGAACGGAAGAGCTATTCTGGATAGAGACCTGCTGGGTAACTGGGTTAACAGATGCAGTTTCCCGAAAGCCTTAGCCTGGTTAATGAAAGACAACGCCCTACCACCACTCATAAAATATCAGGACAGTTCTCTGGCGGTAGCCATGGGAGCTGCCTTAATAACTAAAAGGAACCGAGCCGAAAATGTAAAGGAAGAAGATCTGGGTAAACTTGTTTTTGAACCCTTTGCCAATCCCTTCCGCGTTTACGAACTTCATAAAGATATCGCCGCTTTCAAACATGTAATTGAAGTCGGTGCAGAATGTTACACTTTCAATTCATCCGCTTACTGGAGATCTTCCGAAGACGATCTGGAAGATATTAAACTCAACGATTCTCTTGCTTTGCAAACAGCAATCCTTACCGATAAACTGGAATGGGAAACCTGGGATGTTCTACCGGGAGCGATGCTTCCCAGCAAAGCTTCTGTGGAAAAAATCATTCCCGATTATTACAGTAAATATGATCCTTCTAACCGGAAAAACTTGGAAAATTATCTGGCTCTTTTAAAAGATAGATTTGAACAAAGAAAAAACTTCCTTTTAAATTCAGATTTGAAAAGCAAACCTGAATTGCTTGATAAACTGGTAAAATCATTAAAAATTATTGGATAAAATAATTAATTCTATTGAGACCTGTCGAGATTTTTGACAGGTCTTTTTTTATAAATTTCTTGCATCAGGATTTTTCTGTTACAAATTATGATCTTCGCACAGGAGTTTGAATGAATTCTGAAAAGCATATATTGTCCGACAATAATATCACAAAACTACTGATCAGATTATCGGTTCCTGCCACCGTAGGCATGTTCGCCATGGCATTTTACAACCTGGCTGACACCATATTTGTGGGACGTGGGGTTGGAACACTCGGTATAGGTGGAGTAGCGATTGTTTTCCCTTATCAGATGATAGTTCTGGCGATGGGACATCTGCTGGGTGTAGGCGGAGCATCAATAATTTCACGCAGTCTGGGAGCGAACAACAGAGATAAGGCTGAGAGAACACTGGGTAGTGTTTACCTGCTTGTATTCATTCTGGGCATTTCCATAGCTGTTCTGGGATCGATCTTCATTGATGAAATTCTATCTGCGTTCGGTGCCACAGAAGCGATTTTACCTTATGCGAAAGAATACATGCAGATCATCTTAATTGGAACAACCTTTTTTCTATTTCTGGTTGCCAGTAATAATGTAATCAGATCCGAAGGAAGGGCAAAGATTGCCATGGGTACGATGCTGGTATCTGCCGTAATGAATATTATCCTGGATCCGATTTTTATTTTTGTATTGAAAATGGGGGTTAAAGGTGCAGCAATAGCAACAGTTATTTCACAATTTCTGGCAGCAATGTATATCATCTATTTTTTCTCTTCACCCAGAAGTTCCCTGCATTTTCACAGAAAATCGCTGAAATTTGATCTTACTATCATAAAGGAGATCTTCAGTATTGGAATATCTGCTTTTGCGCGTAATTCTACCGGCAGTTTCATGGTAATAGTAATCAATAATATTTTGAAAAATTATGATGGAAATATCTCAATTCCGGTTTTTGGAATTATCCACAGAGTATTAAGATTTATTATTATGCCGATTATTGGTATTGCACAGGGCTATCAACCCATAGTCGGATATAATTTTGGTGCCGGAAATTATCGCAACATACTGAAAGCCATCAAGCGGGGAGTGGTTTTATCAACTGCGCTAGGCTATATCGGTTTTATCATTCTGTTTCTTTTCCCCACAACAATTATCAGTATTTTCACTCCGGATCCTGAATTGATCAAATACGGAACTGTAGCGCTCCGATTAATAATTCTGGCTTTACCTGCGCAAGGGCTTCATTTTCTGGGAGCTACAACGTTCCAGGCTCTGGGTAAACCTGTTCCCGCATTTTTCCTTTCTCTCTCCTACAGAATAATATTTTTAGTTCCTCTGGTACTGATATTACCTTCATATCTGGGTGTAACCGGAGTATGGATAGCATTTCCTATCTCAGATCTGCTTACGCTTTTCCTGACTATTTCATTTTTATACAGGCTGGCAGGTAAATTTCAACAGAAATTACTCAGAGATCAATAAAAGGATTAAAAGAAAAACTTTTTTAATCTATTCAGAATTTTATTGCCAAGAAATTGGGAAGTCAGATTTTAGTTTTATAAATGTTTCATGGAGATCGATATGGAAAGCAACATTGGACAGTATTTGAATTCAGTTAGAAATGAGAAAAATTTAACCCTGGAAGAAGTATCCGAGATTACGAAAATAAAGCCACGCATATTAAAAACGATCGAAGAAAATAAATTCGATGACCTGGGTGGACTTGGATATACTAAAGCACTTCTTGTTACTTACTCAAAAGCTATAGATGCTGATGAATCAAAAGTTCTGAAAATGCTGGACGAAACAACGAAGGGCATACAGGTAAAATTTTCCAGACCTTCACCTTATAAACCCAGGAAAAAATATCAGTTTCATATGAATCTCATTTATTTTATTATACTGCTTGTAGTTATAGCTGTCCTTACCTTCTTCATTATAAAACTGAATGATCAAGGGAAATTAAGTTCACCTCTTTTTAAAATCTTTTCCGGTGAAAAAACGGAGACTAAGGAGATTTTACAGGACTCGCTGGATGTACAAGAAGAAGAACCTTCCGAAGTTGATAATGAGGCAAATTTGAATCAGAAAGCTCTTTTTGATACATCCAATTATACTGCAGATCTTTTATTTGAAGGTAAAGAAAGTCCTTTAAAATATAACGAATAATTTAATGAAATTTAATCCCGTTCAGTATGAACATTTACTGGGATCTGTTTTAAAACCTTCTCGGTATATCAACCATGAATTGAATGCTTTTCACAAATTTCCCTCAGCTGAAAAAGTAAATTTCTGCCTTTTATTTCCCGATGTTTACGAAGTGGGATTTTCCCATCTGGGTTTGAAAATTCTCTATTCCATACTAAATAAACAACCTGATGCAATTGCCGACCGGGCTTATACTCCCTGGCCTGATTTCGGGACTTTACTTCAGGAGAACAACATACCGTTATTTAGCCTGGAATCCAAAATTGCACTGGCTGATTTTGATATAATCGGTATCACTCTGCAATCCGAACTGACCTTTACAAACGTCCTTTACAGTCTCGAACTCGCCCAAATTCCGCTTTTAGCAATGGATCGGACTGAAAATCATCCGATAATAATTGCCGGTGGACCGGTAGCCAGTAATCCGGAACCGATGTCCGATTTCATTGATTGTTATGTTATCGGCGACGGTGAAGAAATCATCCTGGAGATCAAAGACACAATTTTACTGAATAAAACCCTTTCCCGAAACGATAAAATCAAAGCTCTGGCAAAAATTGAGGGAGTATATACGCCTCATGTTATTCAGGATACTACAGGCGGAAAGATCAAAATCAGAAAATTCATGAATATCAATGCTAAGGAAAGCCAACATCATCCTCAACTCATTCCCTGGCTGGAACCTACTCATTACAGATATGTGGCGGAAATAATGCGCGGTTGTTCCAGGGGCTGCAGATTCTGTCATGCCGGCATGTTCTACCGTCCCGTTCGGGAAAAAGATCCTCAATTGATCACTGAAATGCTGCTGGAAGAGGTGAAAAAGTATGGCTGGGGCGAAGTGGCGTTAACCTCTCTTTCTTCCAGCGATTACAGCTGTATCAAAGAAATCCTTTCAGGTTTATTCCATAAATTATCTGAGCTGCAGACCAGTATTTCTCTTCCTTCTTTAAGAGTGGATTCTCTGGATGAGGAGATCATAAAATTGCTGAACATGATGCGTCAAACAGGTCTTACAATCGCTCCTGAAGCAGGAACACAGCGTTTACGGAACATAATCAATAAAAATATCACCGAAGAAGAGATTCTTACCGGGGTTAAAACCGCTTTCAATAACCGCTGGAAACTGATAAAATTGTATTTTATGATTGGATTGCCTTTTGAGGAAGAAACTGATATTGAGGGCATCATTGAGCTGATAGATAAGATAATAGATATTACCGGAAAGCAAATGCAGATCAATGTTACTTTATCGCCTTTTGTACCTAAAAATTTTACTCCCTTTCAATGGGCGGCAATGGATAGCAAAGAATCCTTAAGGCAGAAAGCTACAAGGATAAAAGAGCACTATCAGCGGCAGAAATTTATTAAGATCAATTATCATGATGTTGAATCATCCCAGCTGGAATGTTTTCTGGGCAGAGGAGGAAGATCAGCTGGAAAAGTTATCCTGTCTGCTTATCGGGCTGGTGCAAAATTTGACGGCTGGATGGAGTATTTCGATCCCTCCATCTGGTTCAAAGCATTAGGTGAAACCGGTCTGACTCTGAGAGAAATAATTGCTGAAATAGATCCAGCTGAAACACTACCCTGGGACAATATAGACCTTGGCATTACCAGGGATTTCCTGTTGCAAGAATGGGAAAAAGCCAAATCAGGACTGTTAACTGAAGACTGCCGAGAGGATAATTGTTACAATTGCGGCGTCTGTGATAACAAGGTCCTGCCGAAGTTTGTTGCAGCAGCAGAAACACCGGCAGTGAAGTTTCCGGAAATTCTTTCAGAAAAACCGTTTGAAAACAATATTTACCGCATATTTTACGCAAAAATGAAAGACATGCGTTTTGTTTCTCATCTTGATCTGATCAGAATGACCCAGAATTTTTTAAGAGCTACTGACCTGCCATTGATCCACACTCAGGGCTTTAACATTCACCCGAAATTGAATTTTGGCCCTCCGCTTTCAATCGGTGTAGAAGGTGAGATGGAATATTTTGATATTGCTCTGAAAACCAGATTCCCGCTAAATGACCTGAAAGAAATTCTTTCTAAAGCAATGCCGCCCGAATTGAGTTTCCGGGATATTGAACCAATCAATTCCAAATCCCAGAGAGCGATGGAATTTTATCCTTATGAAGAAGTGGAAGTTTATCCGACCGAGGACCTGTGTGATCAATTTGTAATCAATCTAACAGGTTTTAAGCAAAGAGAAAAATGGCTTTTCTCCCGTACCAGAAAAGCGCAGATCAAAGAAAGGGACTTGAAGGAATTGATCACATTTATGGATTTCAAAAATAACCGGCTAACAGTAGTAAAAAAAGTGGTGGGAGCAAGTATTTTTGATATTTTGCGAGAGATCTTTCAAGTTGAAAGAAATGATACAGGCGTATTTAGAATAATTCGAAAAAAGCTGATCCATTCACTGTAGATCAATACGATTAACCAGAGCCCGGACTATTTCAGCGGTAATTCCCCAGATAACTTCATTTTCAAATTTATAAACATAGATCCGATGCTGCTTGCCGCTCCAGGAGTACCAGTATTTAGGTGGAATCCCTAATTTCTGGGCCGGGAACAACTCCAGCTCTTCCCCATCTTTCCCTTTCACAACCGAATGAATCTCGTATTTCAAATCATACTCCTGAGGCAAATTATTCCTGAAATAATCTACCGGTACCAGAAAAACCTTCTCTACTTCCTTACTGTCAGGATTTACTTGTGAAATATTATTAATAGCCAGTTTACCAAGAATAACTTCCACAAAAGCTCCCAAAGGGCTTATCATTACACCTAACTCTTTCCCCACTTCTATCTGTTTCCTGCTTACACCGAGTTCTTCAATAGTTTCTCTGATTGCTGTATCTTCTTTTGTCCTGTCTTTAAAGGGATCAACTCCGCCTCCCGGAAAGCAGATCTCTCCCGGTTGCCTGATTTTATCGGAACGTTTTTGAAAAAGCAGAAATTGAACTTCAGCGATTTCCACAAAAGGAACAAAAACCACAGAATGAAAGTAGTTCTCTTTCCCTATGAAGAGCGGTTTCTCAGGCAGTCGGTTCAAGACTTGCTCATAATAGTCACCCGGACGGAAATCGGTTCTCAGCTTTTTATAGAGCAAAGCATTTCTTCTTTTACCAACCTGAACTATAACTCCCATTTTTCTTAAAGAATAAACGATCCTGCCACTAATTTTATTTGATACATTAAGTGCCTCAGCAAGTTGACGGACAGAAAAAGGCTCGATTATTTCCCGAGGCAGAAAATCCAGCACTTGAAGTGCTTTATCCAGAATAATGCTCTCGATAACATTAACCAGTTTTCTATCTGAAATGCTTACACCTTTCCTTCTCCAGCTTCCCTTGCCGTTATCGATCCGGATCTCCTCCATTTCGATCATCAGGATCTCCAGTGAGAAATTTGGGTGGGTCACCAGTTCAGGCCATCTGATCAATTCCGTAAAAATATCAAGCGGTTTACCTGTTTTGGGAGATCTTCTTTTTGATTTCAGCAGATTGGTTTCATCATATTTTAAAATCCATTTGAGTTGCGGAATGGGATAAACAACGCGAATTTTATATAAAGGCAACAGTTTTAGCAGTTTTCTTTTAATAGCAGCGAAATTGGATGTCTGAATCTCGATAAGTTGACCTGCTCTTTTAATATCTATAATAAAACCGTTAACCTGCTTTTCCAGCTCATCCCCGGGCTGCTGATACCATTTTTTGAGTTGAGCATGAAGCGTGCTTTCGTTATAAGTGTTAATTTTATTCATAAGAAAGCCCGGCAGAAATCACCGGGCTCCAAAAGATCAATTGAAATCTACCGTAATCTCATCACCGGTTTCAACTTTAATTCCTTCCATGTTCTTCATCATATTTTGTAATTCTTCGGGAGTCATATCCTGTGACTCAGCCAGCACCTTCATCATGGCTGGATCATCAGTCATTTTTGAAAAATCCACATCCATCAGGATAATAGAATTCCCGTCCCGGTAAGCAGCATTGGTTTTTTTTATTTTTCCATTAAAATTGATAACCATGGAGAAGTGCATCCCGTCATAAATTTCCTTCATCATAGTTATCATCTCTTCATCTTCGACATCTATTTCAGGTTCGTCTTCCCACTCATAATCTTCCTCATCTTCATAATCTTCAGCTTCCGTATCATCAGGATACTTTATTTTAAGCTGGGAAGTTTTACCGGGATTAAAAGTAAAAGTTATGTATTCGTTCAGATTTGACCGGGTTGCCGGGCCGAATGCATCGGAACTGATGGCTTTCCCCGCAAAATTTTCATTCAGCTTTAACTTATTGATGTCAGCAAATTTATAAGTCGCCAGATAGCCTTTCATGCCATTTTCAGCTAATTCCTTCCCACTTAAAAATTCAACGCCTTCCCCATAATCAGCTGCATCGGCTTTTAATTTTTCTTCATCATAAACATTGCCGGAACCACCATCAGAGCTTCCAAACAGATCAAAAGGTTTAATCAGAAATTTCTCTACCAGAGTGCCGCTTCCGTCGCGGTTCAAGTTAACCGTAGTGGATACACTGAAACATCCTGACAGAACAATAAATACAGCTAGAAATAAGGCAAATTTGAAAATATTTTTCATTTTCCCTCCCAATATTTTATTTTTTAAGAAAACATGCTCATCAATTTTTCTGTCAATTGATTTTGATTTTAAAATTGACATCAACTGACTGTTATCAAACTTAACAAAAATAAGCTACGCTGATTAAATCGGTTATTCCGGTTGAGTAAATAATTAAATAAAATTTGAGGTTATTATGGAAAATGGAATTAGGGTCAGATTTGCTCCCAGTCCTACCGGCTATCTACATGTAGGAAGCCTGAGAACAGCATTATACAACTATTTATATGCCAGAAAAACTGGGGGTAAATTCATCCTGAGAATTGAAGATACAGATCAGAGCCGCTACATTGAAGGAGCTGTAGATAATTTGATCAGAACTTTGAAGCGGGTAGATCTGGATTACGATGAAGGTCCTGAAAAAGCAGGAGAATTTGGGCCATATTATCAGTCCCAACGCACGGCTATTTACAGTCGATATGCTGATGAACTGATTGAAAAAGGTGCTGCTTACCGCTGTTTCTGTACAGCTGGAGATCTTCAAAAAATGCGGGAACGGCAACTTGCTGAAAATAAAGATACCAGATACGATGGAAGGTGCCGCAATCTTACAGAAGAAGAGATCAATAAGAAACTTGCCAATGGCGATCCTTATGTGATCCGCCTGCAAGTTCCAACCGCCGGGGAGATTATTTTTTATGATCTGGTTCGCGATAAAGTAACATTTCCCTGGGAAATGGTGGATGATCAGATCCTGATCAAATCCGATGGCTTCCCTACTTATCATCTGGCTAATGTTGTAGATGATCATCTGATGCAGATTACCCATGTGATCCGCGGGGAAGAGTGGCTTTCCAGCATTCCCAAACATCTTTTCATGTACGAAATGCTGGGTTGGAAACCACCTAAAATGGCACATCTTCCCCTTATCCTGAACCCTGATAAAAGCAAATTAAGTAAGCGGCAGGGCGATGTTGCTGTCGAAGATTTCCTGAATAAAGGCTTTATGCCCGAAACTCTGCTTAATTTTATCGCCTTGCTGGGATGGCACGCTAAAGGTGACAGAGAATTATTCAGTTTGAAAGAGCTGGAAACAGAGTTTTCCCTGAAAAGAATTAGCAAATCCGGAGCGGTTTTCGATCAGGAGAAATTGAAGTGGATGAACGGTCATTATTTGAAGCATCTTGCGCTTGAAAAAATCGCTGATCGGGCCAGAAAATATTTTCTGGAAGCAGAATATGACATTTCTGATACTGAAAAATATGAAAAAGTGATCTCTTTTGCCAGAGAAAGGGTTTCACTCTTATCTGAGATACCTGAACAGGCTGAAATGTTCTATCGTGAAATATCTTTTAACGCTGAGGACCTGGACATGATAGGACAGGAAAATTCCCAAAAGATCTTCAGATTCTGGATAATGGAACTGGAAAATAAGGATTCCTGGAATGAGCAGGAGATCAATGATCTCATCAAGAAAACTTCTGCTGAATTGGAAATCAAGGGCAAGGCACTGTATTTTCCTTTAAGAATTGCATTATTCGGAAGTGGACATGGTCCGGAGATCTGGACATTATACGATATTTTAGGTAAGGAAGAAGTTCTAAAAAGGCTGAAAAAACTTGTTTAAGGAAATTTAAATGAGATATTTTAAAAAAATTATTGGGGAAAAATGCTATTTATCTCCCCTGAATATTGCTGATGCAGAAAAATATACTGAATGGCTGAATGATTTTGAAATTGCCAGATACCTCACCATATTCAGTCAGCAGATCAATCTGCAGAAAGAGGAAGATATTCTTAATAATATGATAACTAAAGGAATGCAGATTTTTGCCATAGTAGATAAAGAAAAAGACCAGATGATAGGCAACTGCAGTCTTTTCAGGATTGACCATCCCGATCGAAAAGCTGATCTGGGGATTTTTATTGGGGATAAAAATTACTGGAATAAAGGCTATGGAACCGAAGCCATACTTCTGCTTCTGGACTATGGCTTCAACATTTTGAATCTTAATAATATTTTATTAACCCTTTTTGAATTCAATAAAAGAGCGATACAGGCTTATGAGAAAGCGGGATTTAAGTATATCGGCAAAAGGAGAAAATCTTTCATTATTGCCGGAAAAAAATATGATGAGATCTATATGGATATTCTGGCAGAAGATTTTAACAGCCCATACATTAAAGAAATTGTAGAAAGTAATTAATATGTTCCGGAACATTAAAGGTCAGGATAGAGCTTTAGCGATCCTAAAACGCTCGCTTGAGCGAGATAAGATCGCTCACAGCTATCTATTCTATGGTCCGGAAGGAGTGGGCAAATTCACAGCAGCTCTCTATTTTGGCATGGTGATAAATTGTCTTGCCACTTCTGAGATGAAACCCTGCGGTTCCTGTTCGTCCTGCCGTAAGTTCCTCACCTTCTCACATCCTGATCTGATCTACATCTTCCCCTTTCCCAATGCACCCGGTGCAGATATTTCCGTAAATGGTGAAATAAGCTCTAAAGCTGTTTTTGATGAGTACAGCGACTATGTAAAAAACAAGATCAACACGCCCT
>LKUH01000479.1 GCA_001412425.1 Candidatus Cloacimonas sp. SDB | reverse complement strand
CAAAAAAAAAATCAGACAAATTTTATAATGAATTCAAACCAGAATTATTGGAATTCTGTCCATAATTTTCCCAATCTTTCATAAGAGAACCCAAAAAGTGGTTTATCCGTCAATATTTTTAATCTTAACCAGCGATAAGTTAAATCTCATAGCACTGCTTCAACAAGAAATATCTGAATTACAAAATTATCTATCTTTTTCAAGAGGGCAAAATTTTTTGTGTAAATTTTCGGTGAAAATAAGTAAAATAGTGATGTTATAAATGGTAAAAAACCAGAGTTATTTAATGATATGTTGTTGCATTTTTATCTAATTTGGATCTCCATTTTTCTTGTAAACTTTAACTTTTATTATTTTGGTTGCAGTCACTTGAACTACCTGTAAAATCCATTTTCCCACGACAAGTTTTGTTTTTCTGGCAGGAATTTTAGCCAGACGGTCGATAATCAATCCGGCAATAGTTTCGTAGTCACCTTCGGGAAGTTCGAGGTTATATTCATCATTAAGCAGATCAATTTCCACAAAGCCCTGGATCATGTAGGTATCGGGTTCAAGTAATTCGACCTCCTGAGTTGAAACATCATATTCGTCTTCGATTTCCCCGATTATTTCTTCCATAATATCTTCAATAGTTATTAGGCCTGCTGTACCCCCAAAAGGATCAACAATTATAGCCAGACTTTTTTTCTGCGACTGCATATCTGCGAGCAGTTTACTGATATCCATTGTCTCAGGGGCGAAAAAAGGTTCCCGCAGGAAATCTCCGGCACAAAGGTTTTCTTTAACATCAATGTTTAGCAGATCGTAAATTATCAGCATTCCCACAATGTCATCCAGATCATCACTAAAGACAGGAAAGCGGGTAAATCCTTCATCTCGCGCTACGCGGATCACTTCATTAATACTGATATCCTTTTGCAGAGCTACGATTTCCGTGCGGTGAATCATAACATTTTCTGCTTTCAGATCTGCGAATTCCAGGGCTTCTTCCAGCATTTCCCTTTGATCTTCTTTCAAATTATCATCATTTTCCGTAGTAGAGAGCATGTAAGATATGTCTTCACGAGTTAGAAGATGGTACTCGATCTTTTCCGGTAAATGAAAGATTCTTGCCAGTAATGAATTCAAATTTCCCACCAGTTTAACAAAAGGGGTTAATATTACACTGAAAAAGTTTAACAGATTAATAAACCGGGGAACCATAACATTGGGAATATCACGGTAAATTGCCTTTGGTATAATCTCGGCAAAGATAAGCAGTAAGCCTGATAAGATCAAAGTTCCGTAATTTTCCTGAATCTGGATATTTTTCTCAGTTTGAAGATAGTGCATAAGCAGTATCGTTAGAGAAGATACAATAACGATTGAGATATTTGTTCCGAATAAGGTTGTTCCGAAAAGCCGATCCGGATTTTGCAGAAACGCAAGTATCCGTTTTTTTTTCTCATCGGTTCTAGCTTCTTTTTCAATTCTGAAACGGTCAACAGATAACAAACCGGTTTCAATGCCGGAAAAAAATCCTGCTAAAACAAAAAATACAGCAATTAATAAGATTTCAGTTAACCACATTTCAATTTTTCATTTTTATAAGCTAATTTTAAAGCATCAATAAATTCATCCAACTCACCTATCATAATTTGATTTAGTTTATATGATGTCAAATTTATTCGATGATCAGTTACTCTTGATTGAGGAAAATTGTAAGTTCTGATCTTAGCACTTCTGTCTCCGGTTCCTACCTGCAGTTTTCGGGAATTGGATATTTCAGCTTCCTGTTTGGAAATCTCTATGTCCAGCAGGCGTGAACGTAAAACTTTCATGGCTTTATGCTTATTTTTTAACTGGGATTTTTCATCCTGACAGGTTACAACCAGTCCGGAAGGAATGTGTGTGATACGTACAGCAGAATCTGTAGTATTTACACTTTGACCTCCATGCCCGGTGGATCGGTATACGTCAATTTTTAGATCTTTTTCATTGATCTCAATATCAATATCATCCGCTTCAGGCAGTACTGCCACAGAGATAGCAGATGTATGAACTCTACCCTGCGATTCGGTTTCTGGAATTCTCTGTACACGGTGAACTCCGCTTTCAAATCTCATGGTTCCATATACATTTTCTCCACTTAAGGAAAAAATGATCTCTTTAAATCCTCCTACTCCAGTAGGATTGGATGATATTTCAGTTAACTTCCAACCTTGTTTCTCGGCAAAATATGTGTACATTCTATAAAGATCTGCCACAAACAGTGCTGCTTCATCCCCTCCTGTTCCTGCCCTGATTTCAACAATAGCATCCTTTTCGTCATTTGGATCTTTGGGGGTCAATAGTTCTTTGAGGTTGTCCGATTTAATCTGCAGTTCTTTTTCCAATTCCTCATTTTCTTCCTTAGCCAGATTAATCAGTTCAAAATCAGATTCTTCGTTGATCAATTTGTTATGATCTGCAATAGTTTCTTTCAGTTCCTGAATACTGGAATAAAAATTCAATATTTCTTCCAATTCCTTAAATCTGCGGGAAATTTTAGAATAGTATCTTTTATCAGACATTTTTGAAACATCATAAATGTCTTTCTTAAGTTCGGAATATTCTTTTTTTAAGGATTGGATTTTTTCTTCGGGAATCATTATTTAACCTGTTGCTTAAATAAATTTTAAATTATCGTTTTTTTCCAGACCCATTTCGAGAGCACATTTCATGGCGATAACAGCTATTTCGATCTGTTCATCATCAGGTGGTTGAGTTGTAATTTTCTGCAGAGCCAGACCTGGTGCTGTCATAATCCTTACCAGAGGATGATTAATGTTACGACCAGAAAGTTTCAGTATTTCATAAGAGATACCTGAAATGAGGGGAATCAGTAATAAGTGATAGGCAAGTCTTTCCAGAACGGAAGGTACACCGAAATGTTTTATTACAATTGTATCTACGATAGAAAAGATTAATATGGAGATAAGCAGAACAAAGAACATAAAACTGGTGCCGCAGCGAGGGTGTAAAGTTGAAAAAGTTTGGATATGATGAATTTTCAGATCGCTGTCGTTTTCATAGGCAAACACTGATTTATGCTCAGCACCGTGATATTGAAACAACCGTTTAACATCCTTCATAAAGCTAATAAGCCAGACATAGAGCACAAAAAACAAGATTCTTATGGAGCCGGCAAATAAATTGAAATAGATATTTTCTTTTCCCAGCTTCATCCATTCAGCAATCTGATAGGGTAAAAAAGCAAATAACAGGAAAGCCAGGCCAAAAGCGATGATGTAACCCAAGACATCTTCAAATTTCTTTCTGCTGTTACTTTTAATTTTTTTACTGTCCTCTTCCCAGTCCAATTCTGCTCTGGATGCGGAAAAATTAAGGGTTTTAATACCTATGATCAACATTTCTATAAGCGAAACAAATCCCCTGATGATCGGTAGACCCAGAAATTTATTACGCTTTGTTATGGTAGCAAAGTTTATTTTTTTTACTTCAATGGTTTTATCTTTTCGGCGTATCGCTGTGGCCAGAAGTCTCGGACCTCTCATCATAACACCTTCAATAACTGCTTGTCCGCCAACCTCAAGTTGTTTTTTTTGTTCATTCATATTGAGTAATCTCCA
>LKUH01000478.1 GCA_001412425.1 Candidatus Cloacimonas sp. SDB | reverse complement strand
AAAAACATTGAAAAAACCTACGAAATAAGTTTGCCCGAATACTCCCTTTTTGATGCCGAGCAAGATTTGAATATTGAAGCGACAAATTTTCAATCTCAATTTAAGCCGATTATTTCAGCATATTTTGAAACCACAAAGGACAAAACTGCAGAAATCGAGAAGGGTCTTAAAAAAGACTTAGCGACTGAATTTGAAGAGATTAGAAAGTATATGACAAAAAATGTTTCTGGGCTAAAAAAACTTAATCCTACAACGGATTTTGATTGGTCAAAATCATTAAAAAAGTTTGACTTAAATTTAGAATTTGAGGGACAAAATTTTGATGTTCCAATTTCTCATAAAGGTACTGGCTTTAAAAGATTGTTAATGGTTGCGTATTTTGAATATTTAGCAAACAAAAAAAGCATAAAAAATCAAATTTTTGCTATTGAGGAGCCAGAAACATATCTTCACCCATCTGCACAACACGACCTTTTAAACTCCATTGTTAGAATTTCGGAAGATTCACAGTTTTTTCTAACAACACATTCGCCAGTTTTTGCTGGAGCAACTGACGGAAAAAATTCAATTTTAGTTACAAAAGATGAGTTTGGCATATCTCATTATTCAAGAGAAGAACAAAACATTATAGATCAAATTATAAATGAGCTGGGGATAAGACCTGATTATAATCTTTTAAAAGAGATTAAATATTTAATATTTGTTGAGGGCGTAGACGACATTCACTTTTTAAAAACATACGCAAAAACCGTACTTAACAAAGCCTTGGAGGAGGATAAAATACTTTGTGTTATTGGTGGTGGTGGCTCATTGAAAAATTATGCTGACCTAAATTTGTTTAAAAAGCTAAAAGGCAACAATCTTTATTCCGTGATGGTTGATGGTGATGATCAGTCAAACGGAAAAGGTAAATGGTGCGAAAGAATAAAAGCAAAATGTGATGAAGACATAGCCAATTTTAAAAAATTAAGTAAAAGAGAAATTGAAAACTATTGCCACCCTCAAGCAATATGTAGAAAATGCACAGATTTAGATGTATCAAAAATTGCTATTCAAGATGAGACTGATGTTGCAAAGCATTTGAAAGAAATAGGATTAGTAAAGAATTTCAAAAATGATTTGAATATTGAAGTTTTTAATGAAATGACAAAAGAAGAGTGGGAGCAAACAGATTCAAATAATGAAATTAAAGGATTTATTGAAGCAATTTATACAAAAATACAATGAGAAGTTTTCGGTCGGGGCAATTCACCCCTTTAGTTCCCCTCTTGCCCCTCCCTCAAACAGAATAAGGAGTTTTGAAAAAATGAAATTCACCCCTAACCCCTCTTTCATT
>LKUH01000477.1 GCA_001412425.1 Candidatus Cloacimonas sp. SDB | reverse complement strand
ACGAGTGCTATATCTGATTTGTTACTATTTAAAAAAAATTCTCTCTCAACCTGGTAATAGTTGAGAGAGAGATCACTGTTAACCAAAACTGATCAATCTTCCTTTTTTTCACCTTTTTTGGACTCATAAACATCTTTAGCGCCCTCATAAATTCCCTTTAATGCTTCCTGGGCAAAATGAGCAACTTTAGGCGCGGCCACTTTAACTGCATCACCGATTGATCTTGATGCTTTTTTCATAAAATCTTCTGTAGAAGGCTGAGCTGTCTTAATTCCCTGTTTGGCTCCTTCCAATGCTTCATTAACCAGTTTTTGGACTTTTTCTTTGGAAGAAAGATCTTCTTCTTTGGAAGTTGAAATTATTTCTCTGGTTATTCGGCCAACTGCCTGCACCAGATCTTCACCAAGGTCGTAAGC
Organism: Candidatus Cloacimonas sp. SDB; assembly: GCA_001412425.1. Lineage (GTDB taxonomy): Bacteria > Cloacimonadota > Cloacimonadia > Cloacimonadales > TCS61 > SDB. Next base: position 616 of record LKUH01000477.1, on the reverse strand, counting down.
TTTAATAACGCCTTCTCTAACTTTTTTTGTTACTTTACTTTCATTAATTTCCATTTTTCCCTCCTCGTATTTCAAATATTTTAAAATTTTATGTTTTCCCCAAGCAGGATTATCCAGCCAAATTTCTTTTGATTTGTTTAATAACTCACCCACTTGCTTACCGGGCTTCAGTTTAAATGAATCCAATATATCTTTTCCTCTAACTGGAAATTCAGCTTTTGTCAAATCTTTTTTTAAAAGATTTATGCGCTTTTTCAATTGGGGAATTTGTTTTGGCATAGCATATTCCTGAGCATGGCAAATATTATCCGCATTAACTAATTCCAGATAAGTATCAAGTTCAGACTGCCAAGCGAGGATAATTTTTTTCAGGTTCTTATCAGATATCTTTTCACCTTGTTTTCCCGCAGTTTTTAATTTCATATGATTCAGGATCAGCTTACAAACCAGATTGCTGATTTTTCCTGAATATTTGAATCTCTGAAGAATCTGTTTGGAGATATCCGCTCCCGATTTGTCGTGACCATAAAAATGCACACCATTTTTATCAAAGGAGAGACAATGTGGTTTGGCAATATCATGAAGGAGAGCTGCCAGTCTGAGTTCCAAATAAGCA
>LKUH01000476.1 GCA_001412425.1 Candidatus Cloacimonas sp. SDB | reverse complement strand
TTAGCTCAGTTGGGAGAGCGCCTGCCTTACAAGCAGGTGGTCGGGGGTTCAAGTCCCTCAGCGCCCACCATTTAATCTAAGTTAATCCACAATTAATTTCACCTGTAATTATTTTCTGTTAAAAAGTTAACCTTCTCCCCTAAAACTGGTTCATTTTCAAGGTGCTCTTTGGAACAATCCTTGTGTCCAAGCCTACAGGGTGGTGTTTACCACTCCCTGCATGGCAAGATAAAGGTTTCCAGCCCTATTAAATTCTCGTATCCAAGCCCCTGCCTGGATACGATAGAGGTTTCCGGCCTTATCAAATTCTCGTATCCAAGCCCCTGCTTGGATACGATAGAGGTTTCCAAGCAGGGGCTTGGAAACCAGGATATGTGATTGGGGGCTTGGAAACCAGAATATGTGACTGGGCTTGGAAACCAGGATATGTGACTGGGCTTGGAAACTTCCAACCTGCCGAATTTGTGTCAGGAAATTTCGAACCTTTTTCATCATTCAGTCTTGAGTGTCACTTTTTATCTTTTCTTTAATTAATTTCTTGACTGTAATTGAACCTGAAATCCTCTGAATACAGTTTTTTAAAGGAATCTTATGGCAAAGAGAAGAAGTAGAAAAAAGAAACCGAGTTATAATATTCATATTATTATTTTCATTTTTGTTATAGCTCTTCTATTTGTGATCTACCTTTTAGACAGATCACCTAAGGGTTTTGATTTAACATCAAAAATAATCAATCGCAGTCTTCAGAGCGAAAAAACATTATCTCATGAAAATGTTGAAGCTGCAATAATTTATTCAATCAAACAATTGAAAGTTCCGGACAGATATATCAGAAGAAAAGAGAGAGCAGGCGAAATAGATTTTTCTATCGGCATCAGTAAAAATGAACTGGATCTCAACTTCGCTAATTTAATTATCACGGGGCATGCAGAATTAAGCGGAGGCAGAATTCTGTCCGGCCAAGAAAGTTCCAGTGGTAATAATCAGTATCTTACCATACTTGATGAGAAAGCAGACCGCACCTATAATTTAAATTTATATTATCGTGATTATGAAATCACGGATTCCGCAAAAACCCTGTTAGCAGTTATAGTAGATGATTTCGGATATTATAACGGAAAATTGCTGGAAGACTTTTGTGATCTGGACAGTAATATAACTTTTTCCATTTTGCCCGGACTCAGCAATACAACGGAAATCATGTTCAAAGCAGAAGCCAGCGGCCATGAAACAATGATCCACATGCCAATGGAGCCTTTTGACTACCCCAGGAATAATCCCGGTCCAGATGCAATTTACGTTCACATGAGTGAAAATGAGATCCGCAGGAAAATGCAATTCTATTTTTCTGAACTGCCGCTCTGTGCCGGCGCTAATAACCATATGGGTTCTCTGGCAACCTCGGACAGGGATGTGATGAGAACTGTACTTACAGAGATCAAGGATAAGGGTCTTTATTTTGTCGATAGCCGCACTTCTCAATCCTCGGTGGCTTATTCCCTGGCTCAGGAATTAATGATACCCGCTCTGGAAAATAATCTTTTTCTGGATACTCCCAGTGTTTCGGAAGAAACTCTGAAAATAAAAATCAACCAATTGAAAACAATGCAGAAGACAAAAGATAAAATCGTAGTCATTACACATTGTAATAACCGGGAACAATTCGATTATCTGAAAAAATTCATTGCTCAAATAAAAGAATTAAATTTCGAACTAGTTCCGGTTTCACGCCTGCTGAAACGTGAGATTCCGGATATTTTATAACCGCAATGGCACACTATTTACCTGAAAACTGCCGGGAACTGGAAAAAGAATTTTTCCAACTGGAACTGCACCGACCTTTTCGCTCTTCCCGCTATGATCCGGGCCGAAAATTATTTTACAGTATTACTTCCATAGATAATAAATATAAGCTGAACGCTGAACTGAAAATAGAAAAATTTGTCGGTGGTGGATTTGCCGGACAGGTTTATCAAGTAAAAATTATTTCTCTGGAAGGACAGATTGAAGGCTTTACGAAACTGCAAGTCGGAAAGTTTTATGCTTTAAAGATCCTGATTCCTCCTTCCGCTTTTTCCAGATTCTTCAGAAACCTGCTTTACTGGATCGGATTCCAGGCTCCTTTCCAGCTTCAGATAAATCCGGCAGCCCACAGAGCGGGAGCTATCTGGCAGAAATTGATCAGACAAGCTGCAGCCCAGCACTTTGGCGATGAAAATTGTGTAGTGGATGTTTACGGATTGTTCATTGATCAGCACTTGGGAAGCTGCGGCGAAATTAGTGAGTGGATCGAAGGCCGTACCTGGTGGCTGGAAGTCAACGATCGAATCAATTATCTATCTAAAATCAAAAAAAGCAATCTGCAGCCTGAAGAGCAGAGATCACCCGAATTCGTAGCGAAATATAAATTCATGAAAGACTTTGTGGCGCTACTGCATAAAATGGGTGCACCGGAAGTTGCCCGCCAATACGAATGGTCAACTATGAAAAGTCAGCCCAATTGCCTGAAAAGAAGCTCTTCTTACGCTGATCCCAGTCAAGGTCTTGTCGCTGTAGATTTTCGAGCCGGTCTGGCTCTTTTACCCTTTCTTCCTATGAGTCCCGGCGATTTCAAACTTATAATTAAAGGTATTGCCAGAGGCAGCCTGGTGCAATTCGACCGTGGAAATATTTCCAGACTAAAAAATTATCTTGCTACCCATTTCGAGCCTTCCGAAGAGCTTGATAAGCTTGTTCAGGAATTGACCAGAAATGAAGAAGTTTATCGGAATTCAGTCCCGGATATAACTCGTAACCATTTTCGTTTATTGTTCAGCCGGAAACTCTGGTCCAACATTTTCAGAAGCTCCAGAAAAGGCTGGAGAATAACCAATTTGCTGGATCAGAAATGTGAGAATAAATTAGGCAGCAACCGATTCCTGATGATCATTTTTTACATTTTCAGTTTGATCCCCATTTTGGGAAAATTTCTAATTAAAACACTGGGTGCTAAAAATTGGAGAGATCATTACATCGCCGCATTAACAAAATTCTCCTATTTCAGGAAAGCTTTGCAGGGAATTCAACTGGAAAAACTTATCAAATGGTATCGCGCCGGAAGGATCACTGCTCCTGCTATTGAAAAAATCAAAAAAAATGCTC
>LKUH01000475.1 GCA_001412425.1 Candidatus Cloacimonas sp. SDB | reverse complement strand
TGTTTTTTTAGCATTACAAACTCCCAGTGTTTTACTGTTTTTCTTTCACTTTATGGGAGTAATTTACCTATTTATGCGCTCGTAGTCAATATATTTTTCAATGACTTATGACATTTTTCAGGACGGACTAAGTAGTTTATTTAAGTAAAACACATTTTCCTCTGAGAACATTGTCACCTGTTTTCAGTTGATAGAAATAAACACTGGAACCAACAGATTTACCATTATCATTTAATCCATCCCAGATGGTAGAATATAATCCGGGCTCATAAAACTCATCAATCAGAGTTCTGACAATTTGCCCTTTGGAGTTATATATTTCGAGAGAGATACTAGAAGAATTATTAATAATAAACCAAATCGCTGTCTGTGGGTTAAATGGATTAGGATAGTTCCAGACAATACTATCAATATTCTCAATTTGAATATCTTCTGAATCTACTCCTTGCCATTCATAAGCACCCATATCAATTGTCTCGCCATAAATCCGTGGATTTCCGGCAAGATCATATTCAGGTAATTCATATTCTGCAGGAAGATCTAAAATTCCTGCATCAATACATGGGGAGTTTTCTGTGAGCAAATATGGAAATTCTCCATTGTTTTGCCAAAGCGGGTCTTCATTCAAATTACCCTCTAACCAATTGACAGTATTCCATGTGTAATTATTCTCAATACCCTCATACCCTCCATCCACTAATGAATGCTGGACATTTAATATTGAAGGATTACTTGAAAATTCATTATCAATATAAATCTCACCTGGATAATCTCCGAAAAGAATTGAGTTGTAAATATTTACTACAGAATTTTGTCCCGGTGAGAAATTAACTGCACCTCCATTACCTGGGCTTGAATTATTCCCGATTGTACAATTAATTAAATTAAGACTTACATTATCTCCTACACTTACACCTGAACAGGATTCCGGCCAATCACTTTGAGTTTGAATATTGTCAGTTAGCTCCATATTACTTATTAAAACGTTCATTGGTTCTGTATCCAACATACCAAAACGAAATTGAGGATATGCATCTGAACTTGGACTAGTTGGGTTATACTGATGATTATTATTGATAAAAGCATTTTCAATTTTAACCTCTAGCTCAGTTTGGTAGGAATTTAGTGCCCATAAGAAGTTGCCATAATTTGAATAAAAGTACACATTTTTCATAAAAATATTCACATAGAATAGATCAAAGCAATATGCATATGCATTGCAGTTATTGATAGTGATGTTTTCGAAATTCACAGATTTCAATAACTGCTGATTAACATTAAGTAAAGCAATATTATCAATACAATTAATTATCGTAAAATTTTTAATAGCATAATCAATTTTACTATACCTATCCTCAATCAAGGTGCTTCTATTTTCTGCATCTATAATGGTGTTATCCATAGATTCACCAACCAAAGAAACATAACCTCTCATATTCACTGGAAATGCCTGATTATTTGCACTTTTGGAATATGTACCATCTGCAATATGGATTGTATTTGGATGAAGTGTATCTGATTTCACAAGAGAAAGTGCATAATTAATATTTTTCAGTGGTTCAGCTGGTGTTAATCCACTGTTATTATTGTCTCCATCTGTAGCTACAAATAGATCAGAATTTACCGGTTCTATTTTAGCATTTTGTGCATTTAAAGTTACATCATTTAAAGGAACTCCTGTAGAAGTTGAAGAAAGTATAAAATATCCATCCGGTACTGCAACAGTAAAAGTATCTACAATTATTTCTAAAGGAGGACAATTATTCCAATGCTTTATAATTTCTGCTCCACTACCGGCATAATTAAGATAAATATTACACAAACTAATCGAATCAAATGTTAATGTGGAATTGCTTCCAATATAAATACCGCCTCCATATGCATATGCGTGGTTGCTTATAATGTCCACATTTGAAAGAAATAGTGTTGAGTTTTTTAAATATATCCCACCACCTTCATCAGATTCATTATTTAATATATTACAAGACAGAATTGAAGGTTGAGATCCATCAATATGTATTCCACCTCCCCGAATTGGTCCGTTAGGGTAAGTTATACTACCACTTCCATTAGTTAATGTAAAACCACATAGAATTGTATTACCGTCTTCTTCTAATACAATCATCACACAACTTCCGTTCTGGTTACCATCAATAATTGTTTGATTTATATATTGTTCATCTCCGGTGGTAAGATATAAGCTTGCCACAGTTATGTTCTTTCCACTGAAGTCTATATTCTCGAAAAATGTCCCATTATAAACGAGAACAGTATCTGTATTTATTGAAGCATTTATCCCCTCTTGGATAGTGGTAAAGTCACCAGTGTTATCCTGTTTGATGTGCCAGATAGTTGTATTTAGTGATGAACAAAAACAAACAGAAATGAATAAAAGAGAGATACTTTTTAATTTCATGATATCCTCGAATCCACACCAAACTCCTCTCTTGAAGCCAAGAAAAGAGCTTGGTGTAAGTAATAATTCAGATTACTTCAGCATTAACATTTTACGTGTTAATTCTATGTTATCAGTTTTAAGTTTGGAGAAATAAATTCCTGAACCAACTTTATCTCCATTCATGTCTTTCCCTTCCCAAATAAATGTATGTTTTCCTTCTTCTGCAATTCCTGAATAAAGTGTTTTAACTTTCTGACCTTTAATATTGAAGATTTCCAATGTTACAAACGAGTTCATGTTTGCAACAGAAAAAGATATTGTGGTAGATGGATTGAAAGGATTTGGATGATTTATATAAAGTTTAGGAGTTAATGGAGTATTATCATCGGGTTTGTCTATTTCTCCAAATCTAATTACTGAATACTCCTGCCGACCTGAGATAATCAAATTCGATTCATATTCTCCAGTTATATGATTCAGAACTTCATAATCTCTGATAGGAATTGAGAGTCCTCTACCTATCACAATCTCAAAATTGAATGGCACAGGATCACGATTAGCAGCATCGGAATAGACAAGTATTTGCTCGCTGGAATCACTTACAGCAATAGCTCCCACACAGATATCATCTTGAAATACTCCAATCTCAATTACTTCAGAATCAATATTCATAACATCTATTACTTCATAATCTGATTTTTCCTCATAAAGAAAATTTTCACTTCTAGGGCGTTCATACCCATCTACAAGTATTCCAGAATTATACCAATGAAAATCTTCTATTTCCTCGTTGAATTTAACCATATATCCTTTACCATATTCTAACGGACGGATCTTTGAACTTGGTCTGGGTTCAGGATCACTAGGATTACCTCTTTGCTGACTTTCTCTCCAATATGTCCATTCTTCAGCTTTCACTATTTGCACTTTATCCCAAAACTCACCAAAAGCATAATCCATATTTTGTGTTACAGGTAACCAATAACCAAGCCAGTAATAATCCTCTGCTCCGAATGTGTCTTCGATTACAAAATTTTCTGCCATCCGCGTGCCAAATAGTTCCAGAGTCCTTTCCTCATACGGATCGATATCAACCTTGTACAGCCATGTGCTCTGGATATTAAAAAAAAGTGGATTCCAAAAAGTTCCATCAAATATTAACCGATCATTTTCTGATATGAAATCAATACCATCAATACCATTAAAAGGTTCTATCCTTTCCAAAATTGGCACAACATCTTTTGACTCGTTGATTTCTTCATCACGATCAAGACGAGGAAAAGATTCCCAATTCCAACCAGAAGAGAAAGTTTTGGTTTCGGAATCTTCGCATTGAATCACAGCTAGTTTACTATGACCAGTTCCGAAATACAACTTATTATTTTCCTCACTGATAGTAATATCAATTGGAACTGCAGGCAGATAATACCTATAACTTTCAAATTGACCAAGTTCCATTCTGTTTATCTGAGAGGTTTCACAGTCTATTGTCCAGATTTCTGTTTGATAATCATTACTAAAATTGTAAGGTATTATAACATACAGTTTATTATTAAAAGGATTAAATTTAGTTATCGATGCTACCCCTGTAGTTTGATGTGTTTGTAAATGTTCATTAGTAGAGCTATTATATTCATATATGTAACCATCATAATTTAAAGGTGTAATATACAATTTCCCAAGATTTTCAGCTAACTCAAAGTATAATACACCTTCTTCAGTAATTATTGTTTCATATGAGTAATCATCACAATTAATAACATTGTAATGATTAACTAAATAAAAAACATTTTGTTGCTGAAAAAATACTTTATTTTGTACAGAATCATACTTAATTTCATCAGGGCTATAAAAATTGTTAAATTCATATATCAGTTGATTTGATTCATAATCAATAACAAGTATTTTCCCATCCTCATATATCCCGAATTTCTTAAGAGTAATATAAATTTTATTTTCATCTGCTAATATGCAAGATTCACTTCTATCAAAATTGCTACCGTCATAATTAATAAAATTCTCAAAACTATTTGTTAAAATATCCCATATTTCAATACCATCTCTCGTCATGCAGAATATCTGATTATTTGGGGTGATACATATACTATGAACATTTGTATGTGATAATTGAATTGAAGGTAATTCATCATAATCATTTAATACATCAAATATCCTGATTATATTCGAATCTGAACTTGAAAGATAAAGTAAATGATCATCTTGATTATATTGAACATCTGATATAGAGTGTCCAATTTCAAGGATCTCAAAAGATTCTATTTCAATATCAAAAACATAAAGTTTTGTATTATCCATAGATCCAAATAATCTTTCATAATAATAAATTTTTCCTTCATTAGAATTATAGCATGAATTGAAAATTCTACCACCTACACTGATCGTATTTTGATGAAAACCCTCTCCCGAAAACGATTCAACATTGTAAACATTATAATTTGTAGCAAAAACTTTATTATACTCTTTAGATAATGCTAATCTATATAGCACATTATTCTCGAAAGTAATTTGAGATACATTGCTTTCATCATCAATAATATACATATTTGACCTAGTCCCACAAAAAACTTTTTCAGTAAGACTATTATAAATAATATCACAAGGATCATCAATGTTTGACTGGAAAGAGATAGTATCTAATAGCTGAAAATTATTATCAAATATCATTATTCCGCAACCTTCTTGTTGTTGATATCCCAAATAAAATTTACCAGCTTCCTTTGAATAGCAACTACTTGAGAAAAAACTAAACTCCAAATTATCAATTGATGAAAAGGATCCTGTATTTTCATTAACAACATAAATTTCTTCCGGACTGTTATTATTTCGATCTCTCTCGCAAAAAATTGTGTAATCAAGATCTATCGCTTCATCATATAGTATTTCAATTACACCAATTCTATATCCCGTGTTAAAAAAATGGATTTCATTATATGGTGATATGGTCTGTCTTAATGATACTCCATCTTCATTTGCAATATAAACATTGTTTCTGCTTGGATGACATTTTAGAGTATAAATCCTATTCTCAATTTCTTCTTCATGTACGATATTACTTGTTTCACAGTCTATTATGGTTAAATAACTATAATCTGCTGCGGTAATTCCCCAATAAAGTTTATTGTTAACACCATCAATCTCCAACATCATCCACCAATATTCATTATCAGGATAAGAATTACTAATTATCTCTTCAATCTGTCCACCATGTGTTGGATTAATAACAATTATTTCCATTGATTCAGTTGCACAATAAACTCTATTATTAAGCGGATTGTAAACAATTCTTTTTTCTCTTTCTTCAGTTCTTGGGAAATATTTCCAGTGACCCTTGACTGAAGTGTCAATCGTGTTCAATATTGATTCAGTTTCTGCATCAATTATCGAGATTCTTCTATCACCATAAATAAAAAAAGAGTTTTCTGAAGGTACATAACAAATATCTGAAGGTATACATCCCCCTTCCTCATTACTTTGTACCCATTTTAAATAATCAACCTCATCTCTTCCGATTTCAGGAATACCTTCTGAAAATCGTGCAGTACTATCAAAAGTTATCTCAAATTGTTCATTTTCAATTTGTTGACCAATTACTAAGGAAGTAAAAAAAGTCATTATCGTTATTGTAATAACAACAATTCTATTCATCTTAATCCTCCTAATCAATTTAAATTTAATCATTTTCGTTATTCATAACTCACTGTAATTAAATAAATAAAAGATATCAAAACCATCTTAACACACTCCAAATTGGCAAATTAATATTTTATTATTTAGCGAGGCTATAAATTTAAAGGAGCCAAATTGAACTATAAAAAGATGTTACAAAATGAGTTTCCTTTCTAACATTTGACGTTATCCCTATAAACTGGTCCATTTCTATCGTGCAAAAATGTGCAAAATTATGATTAAATACAGTTTCAAAATTCTTCCTTAGTTAAACGTGCTTAATGGGAACTTCACTCAAGGCTGAGTCTGAGAAGACCTTGGTGCAGAGTTAACTATATTTTATTTCAAAAGGACCATTTTCTTCATTGATTTTAGATTCTTAGCATCGAGCATGTAATAATAAACGCCTGAGCTAACTTTTACACCATTATCATCTCTACCATCCCAAATTACTTCATGAAAACCTGGATCTAATTCTGTACTAATAATGTTCCTGACTTTCTGACCCTTAGTGTTGAATATCGCAAGTTTAACATTACACTCTTCTGGTATCGAAAACGAAATTGTGGTTGTAGGATTGAATGGATTTGGATAGTTCCCGAAAATATGTGGCTTTGTCGGGATAGTATTGCTATCATTATCGTCACCATCCAGTTCAAACAAGCGATTTAATAGTCTTTCTCTATTAATCTGGAATTCCTGGAATGATTGTGGAATTAATTCTGGATATCTACCTGTAAAATCTGATCTGCTGTTTTCTCCCATTAATAGATATGTATACCCTAGATCAATTATTGCAAAAATAGAATCTTGAATTGAAGGTGGATCAGTTATTATTTCTTCGAAGTGATCTATTGCTTTTTCATAATTCATTATTTCAATATCACAATAATTGATCAATGATTCTGAAAGCTTTTGCATTTCAGAATCATATTGCATATTCGGTTCAGCCTGGTAGTAGCTCTTCAATGAATTAAATTCTTGATTTGATTGTTTCTCAATTGATACTAATTCTTTTGCACTTGCTGCAGCAAATCTACTTTCAGGATAAGTTTCTATCACTTCCTTATGAGTATCGGCAGCCAAAGTATAATTTTCTGATTCTTCATATAGAACTGCCACTTCAAAAAGTAGTTCTGGAGATCCTTTTGTAACAACGGGGTTCCAATAGGGTTGATATATGTACGCTATTGAAGGATACAAATCTTGGGTTGGCACAAAGTTTTCTCCCCAGTAGTTGTATGCAATCACATGTGGTCTTGTTAATCCATGATCCGCACATTTACAGAAATAATCATTATGGTTAACATCATATATTTGGGTATATCGCATCATATATGGAAAACTATCATGAGTAAAAACCATTTCATCAGAGCTGTTTTCATGGATCATTTGGAATGGTGAATTTTCATTTCCATAAATATATATCTCGCAATTGTTTAATCCAAGTATCCCCGTATTTGCATCATAGATATTATTGCTACCCGTGATATCTGCATAACTGTGATAAAGTTTAATGCCAGGATTGGATTGAGAGCCCTGGATTTCATTATTGGAGATCAAATGTGTTTTTCCTTCTCCTGATTCATAAAGATAAACACCAATTCCAGTAGTAACAATATCATTATTGGTTATCTCATATTCTTCATAAGAGGTTATTGAAATTGTTGCTGCGGAAATAGAATTATTTATTGTACAATTATCAATTTTCACTCTAGGGGGACTAGGATTTATACCTCCTGATTCTTTTGCGCATATAAGTGTATTTGTGAAATTGACATCATCAATAGATAAATCTTCTCCAAAATGGTTTATTGCTGAATTAGTAAAAGTTCCAGAATTAATGTCTACAGGTGTATCTTCTGTAGTTAAATCGCAGTTTTCGAATGTAGGATTATTGAATGTTATAATCCCTCTATCATAGATGAATAAGCCATCCCAAGCATTGTTTGTCGATACAAATTCAATATTATCACCAAAATTAGCAGATCCATAGATATTGAATCTATCACCAGGAATTTCAACAGGATTTTCTGGTCCTGATGGAATCGTTACAAATTCTCCATTGAAGGTAACATTATCCTCAACTTCAAGTGAAGCATTCTCAAGGATATTCAATCTTCCATCGTAGAAGTTTACTTTCATATTGGGATTGATTTGTAATTGATTGTTTGCTTGAACATCAACATCTCCCCTGACATACACCTCATGATCAATTATTAAATCATCATTAATAACTTCAGGCAAAATATCATAGATAATTGATAAGCTTGTTGTTGTATTGTTTGAAATCGGAATATTGACATCTTCACAAAAAACTTCTAATTCTTCACCATATCTGTAATCTATTAAAGAAAAACTGATTATTTCTCCTGAATATTCATCTTCAGGATCATCTTCAATAATTTCAATGAAATATTTTTTCTGATCATTATCAATAATATCAGTGATGTCTAATCCAATTTCTATTGGATCATTATTAATGCCATTCATAGGATGATTACCTCCTCTACCCAATGAATATGCAAGATATGTTTGAGTAGTCAATGGCAAAATCCCATTAACATCATCTGATACTCCGGAAACTATGTTTATATTTTCTCTTGAGGAATGTGTCATTGCTATTTTTAAACACATCTGAGGGGAAGGCTTTTCCTCTAATACTAAACCTGAAGCTTTTCTATACATTATATAATCTGAATTAAAAAGGTATCTATATGAAATATAACAAAAACCATCACCTGATGGTACTGGAGGCCAATCATAATCCCAACTGTTAGCTACTTTGATTGCGCCTATCTCCCAATCTTCCATATCTACAACATAATCACCATTTATATTCAAATGATTGGTAAATTGTCCATCATTATTATAATCATACCTCACATCATCATCATAACCAACAATTGTTAAAGCATGAGCTGTTGAATTGCCACCAAAATCAATCAAAATGGGAGCTCCAGGATCAGAGCTTTCTGGAGGTAACTCATAGCAAATCGATGCTCCCATCCACACTCCAATTTGAGCGACACCTCCTACATCGCTACCTTCATTGTGGTCATTCAACCAATGTTTTAAGTTATCCAAATCCTGAGAATCATCAGGATCATAAAAATGAATATCCCAATAATCTAATTCAACTTCAATACGATTATCGATTGCATTTCTATATTTATCATATCCAGTCATCCAAACAAACCAATTTATAGGATCAATATAATACAAAGCTCCCCAATCAACAACATTAGGTATTCCATGATCCTTCGCAATATTCCACCCAACGTAATGACTAGTTCCCCACATCAAAACTCCATGGTTAAGATAATTAAAAGTAAATTGTGGGGTGTACTGATTTTCAGGTAAACTTGCGGGTAAATCTCTTAATCGATTTAGCTCATAAGTATAAATATAACCAATACCTGCAGCTTGTGCGCAACTTCCACCGACTTGATTGAATATCGGTCTAAAATAGATTTCCGTAGAATTATCCACTGATGTTCGTAAATTTCTATTTGCAGACTCTTCAGTTAAAACAAAAACTGGAATTTCACCTACTGCAGGATCATCTAATAGCAGTCCGCCAACGTACCAAGGATTTCCTGTTGAATCAGGATTTACATTAATCAATTGACAATTAAGAACAACGCAAAGAAATAGAAAGAAAATGAGATTAATAATGAATAATTTCGTAAACATAAAACCTCCTTATTTTAACAAAAACATTTTCTTTGTTATTATTAAGCTGTTATTAATTGTTAAAGAATAAAAATACAAACCGGATGAAACTTCATTATTATTGTAATTTCTTCCATCCCAAGAAGCATATCCGTAATTACTTTGTATGGAACGGATTAGTTGGCCCTTAATATTAAAAATATCAATTTGCACATCTTTCTTATCAATTAATTCATTTACCATGAAAGTTGTGTTTGGATTGAAAGGATTTGGGTAATTATAGATTAAATCATCCTTACTCTTATCAATTACCATCGGATTAACAATATTTGTAGTCTGAACACTTTTATATAAATAGTTATGATCAGCATCATTATTATTGATAGCATATATGTAATCTTCGTCTGTAATATACAGTCCTTGTATCGCAGAATTCATTGTTATTAGATCGGACTCGATGTATTCCCAGGTTTCTCCATAATCATCTGAACTATATACTCCCGATTGATTATAACCACTGCACCCTATATAAATCTCATCGTCAGAATTTATTATCATAGATTCAACAAGATAGCTATTAGTAAGGATATCCCAAGATATACCTAAATCAGTAGAAATGTATACTCCAGCAATAAAAGTAAAATGATTTCCACGAGATCCTGCATATATGTTATTGCTAGAATCAACTGCCAATGAAGATATATAATGTGACCCTAATCCAATATATTCCCAATCATCCCCATGATTTATAGATCTATATACTCCACCAGTTCCAAAATAGTCTGTAACCCCGGCAAATAATACTCCCTCTGAAGTTTCAATTATTGATTTAGTAATCATAGTTGCACTCAACTCTAGTACTAGATTCCAATTAACTCCACCATCATTAGACTTGTAAACCCCAATCCCAAATCCAAAACTTGCAAAAATATTGTTTTGTGAGTCACAAAATATCAGATCACAATATTGATTATAACCTGTGGTGTCCCAACTTGAACCATAATCAATAGACTTAATTATTCTTGATCCATCACTGCAATATAACGTGTCACTATTAAAATTCATGGCGATACAATACTCATTTAAACTAGTTTCAATCCATTCATTACCCTCATCAAATGAAACGATTAATCCATCATTAGAACCTACAAATAGGAATCCCAATGAGTTTTGAGTAAAACAACGAATTCTGCTGTCAGTATCATAGATTGGATCCCAAAAGTTTTGAGCAAAAACAAATATGAATTGCAGGCTGATAATAGAAACAAGTACCAATTTCTTTAACATTTTCTGTTCCGATTTTCTATTTTTTGATTTTGTACTCTTGACAAAATTCTACTTAACACGAATGTACTTATACTTAATATCCTTCAGAAGTGTCGATTTCGTCCCTTTGTCCAAATCAAAGATTGAATTGAAATAAATTTTGTCAAGCCAATAATGAATCACGCTGTTGGGTATATATACCAGCCATAATTGATCATGGTTATCAAACAATATGTACTGTGTTTTGAAAATTGATCTGTGTAACAAAACTCAAATAGCTAAATCAGCACCACCCGCTCAGCGGGTGGTTTGCTCTAACCCTATAAGGGTTGTTACAGGCAAAGGCTAACGCCTACTGATATTTTCTTCAGCTGCATACATTCTCTGGCTTCCCCTAAAGGGGTTTATTATTGCCTTATTTTACTTGCTTACCCGTAAACGGGTCTATTAATTCTTTTATACTCAGCTGATCACTTAACATATCCTCTTGCAGCTGGTTTTTCACATATTCTGTTATACGCTTCTCGTT
>LKUH01000474.1 GCA_001412425.1 Candidatus Cloacimonas sp. SDB | reverse complement strand
AGCTAAAAAACTCACTATCCCTGTTTACTCTATCGGTGCTGGTGGCCCTTGTGACGGGCAGCTCCTGATCTGCGGAGACATGTTAGGATTATTCCAGGCCTTTACTCCAAAATTTGTGAAGAAGTATGCCAATGTTGCCGAGATTGAGACCAATGCCTTCAAAGAATATGTAAAAGAGGTAAAAAATGGTGAATTCCCTACTGACGACCATTGCTATCATATCAAGAAAGGCAAGGAAGAAGAATTTTATGAAATGCTGAAGGAATTTGAATAATTAATAATTTGGCAATTATTAAAGTTCATTTATTTAAATGGAGGTAACCATGTCAAAGTCATTAAAAGAAATACGGGATTTTATGGAAAAGATGGATATTCCGGGGGGAGATCTTCATAATCTACCTTCTTCCGAAAAAACTTTTCCAGATAAGGCTCACTGGAGGATTGAAATTTCTGGTGTAGAACGTGCTTCTACTATGGAGTCAATGATTAAGGAAGCAAATAAAAGAAATGTGACCATACACAGAGCAATCATTACTGTACAGGGTTCAACCTTAAGTGATGTCAACGAATTAAAAGCAATGGCTCAAATGGGAAGGGATGAGAAGATTGAAGTGATAACAACCATGGGTCCCCGAAAAGCCTGGGATGTGGGAGCCCGTGCACAGGGTTTTTCTGAAGGAGCAGCAGTTGGATTCCGTATGAGAGGTTCGGATAATATTTCTTACTGGCTGGCTGATTTAATGAGAAATTTAGACGCAGGGCTAAGAGGTTTCTTGGTCTTAGATGAAGGTCTTCTCATGATTGTTAATAAGATGAGAGAGGAAGGTTTTATTCCAAAGGATACAGTATTTAAATGGTCAGCTTTTGGAGGTTATTGCAGTGCAGCAGGTGCCAGGGTAGTTGAAAATATGGGAGCAAATTCTATGAATCCGACTTCGGATGTTTCTTTGGCCATACTGGCGGGGATGCGCAAAGCTGTTAACATTCCAATAGATATATATATGTTCATTACAGATGCAGAGGGAGGGATGTTTCGAATATATGATGCACCTGAAGTAGCTCGGGTAACTGCACCTTGTTATTTCAAAATAGAGCCTGGTGTTTCTCAGGCTGAAATATATAAACCCTGGGTTCAGGAAAGCTGGCATGTAGAATTTATGCGGGAAAAAGTAAAAGAAGCAGCCATTTTTCAGGAAATCATGGCCAAACATGCTCCAAATATGATTTTGTCGAAAAAGGGACCATCAGATTTAGTTTTACCCGTGAGTGCTTAGATTAATAAAAAAGAGATACAAATACTCAATGCTAACACTTAATGTATAAGACAGTTGTATCTCTTGTATAGGATATACAGAAAGATGGAGGAATGAAATGAGTAAAAACCCTTTCCA
This sequence comes from Candidatus Cloacimonas sp. SDB, assembly GCA_001412425.1. Classification (GTDB taxonomy): domain Bacteria; phylum Cloacimonadota; class Cloacimonadia; order Cloacimonadales; family TCS61; genus SDB. The sequence continues at coordinate 1,340 of LKUH01000474.1, read as the reverse complement.
GACCGCATTGGATACTCTTGAATTTGCTGGAGAAATAGGACAAATTAATCCAGATGTGATAAAAATACTCAGTCAGCCGAAACGAATCTTTCAATTTACAATACCTATGAAGATGGATAGTGGAGAACTACAAATTTTTCAAGCTTTCAGAGTTCATTATAATGACGCTTTGGGCCAGGTTAAGGATGGTACCAGGTTTGTTCCTGATTTAGATTTGGACACTGTAAAGGCATTAGGATTTTGGATGACCATCAAACACGCTATTGCCGGTGTTCCTGCCGGTGGCGGAAAAGGTGGAGTTCGGGTTGATCCGGGCCAATTAAGTGACAGGGAATATGAAACTTTAGTAAGGAGTTTTATTAGAAAACTTCCAATGAAGGGAGCGTGGGTAGATGTTCCCGGAGCCGATATTGGTACCAGCGGCAGAACCCAAGCCTGGATGCTGGATGAATACGAAGAGATTGCAGGATTTCACAGTCCGGCTGCAATTAATGATAAACCGGTTGCAGTAAATGGAAGTCTCGGAAGTCGCGAAGCAACCGGTACAGGTGCCTTCTTTGTCACCATGGAAGTAATAAAAAGTTACAATATTTCACCTCGAGCAAGGATTGCAGTACAGGGTTTTGGAGATGTTGGTAGTACTATTACTGAATTACTTTACCGAGAGGGTTACAAGATTGTAGCGGTTGGTGATATTAAAGGAGGGATTTATTCTGAAGGAGGCTTGAATATAGAAGATTTACTCCAACACGTTAGAGAGACCGGTTTTGTAGTAGGCTTCCCGGGGACTACACCGATAACGAATGAGGATTTATTAGAAGTAGATTGCGAGATATTGGTTCCCGCTGCAGTTCAGAGTGTTATTCATGAGGAGAATGCCAACCGGATGAGAGCAAAGTTAATTATGGAATGTGCCAATGGACCGATAACCACTGAGGCAGAAAAGATACTTGAGAAAAAAGGCGTAACTATGATACCTGATGTTCTAACAAATTCCGGAAGTGCAATTGTCTGTGGTTTTGAACGTACCCAGGGCTTAACTGATACCTACTGGGATTTAGAAACAGTGAACAATAAACTGAAAGAGCGTATTTTAAAGGCATATCAAGAAACAATTAAAACTGCTGAAGAAAAGAAAACATCTCTAAGAAATGCTGCGTGGATAAATGCTTTAAAAAAGATAGAAAAAGCTATGCAAGCCAGAGGCTGGATATAAAATTTTTATTCTAATTATTGTAGTGCTGTTCTTTATAACAAAGATATTAATTTCTTAAAACACTACCTTAATGTAGCAACAAAAAAATGGTTCTATATTAAAGAGTAGGGGAAGGTATAATATG
>LKUH01000473.1 GCA_001412425.1 Candidatus Cloacimonas sp. SDB | reverse complement strand
CCCGATGCCTCACATAAAAATATAAAGGAAAGCTGATACGATGCCTCAAGTAGAAATGTACTCGAAACTACTTAGAGGTTTTATACTTTTTTCTAGTGGATCTTCTCTTATTTTTTGCTTTAGAGCATTTAATTTAAGTAGCCTATTTTGCAATTTAGTTATCTTCCTTTTCAGCTCTGCTGGATTTAGCATACCATATTCTTTTCTTAGTTTCACCTTTACCTCATCTTCAATATCAGGAGAGGCCAGAACTCTCCGGTAGGGAGTCTTAGCCTCATCATATCTTTTGGTAACTTTACTCCCTATCCTTTCCTTTTTGATCAGTTTCCTAACTGGTTGGAAGAAGTTGACGTAGAGTCTAAGATAGCTATACAGTTCATTTAAAATGCTAAGTTCCTTATCGGTATCATATCGACCATAGCCTACCGCCCTTCTGATGACCGACCAGTTCTTCTGTTCCACAAAACAGGAATCATTCTTCCGATACGGTCTACTCCGGGTAAAGGTAATCTTACGCTCCTTACAATAACGAATTAGATGGGCATTGATAAATTCAGCTCCATTATCTGAATCTATTCCTAAAATAGAAAAAGGTAATCTCCCTTCTATTTCCTTTATTCCCTCAAAGACCCACACCTGGGCCTTATTCTTTACGGCTACCATCTCCTCCCAGCCGGTAGCGATATCGGTAAAGTTAAGACTCTGGTTAAAATCTCCTCTTGCCGCTCCACCATCATGTGAGACCAAATCAACTTCGAAGAAGCCAGGTACTTTCTCATCCCAATCGGCAAAGGTTCTGATGGGGATACTCTTCTTTAGTAAGGTTCCTGGTTTAGTAGTAGATCTTCCCTTTATTCTACATTTCTTCCTGGTATCAGCTAAAAGCCTATCGATAGTAGCGGCACTTATCTTGAAGAGTTTTTCTCTTACCTTAAGATTTAGTTTAATTTCCCCCCATTTTTCTAATACCGGGATGATCTCGGATAAGAAAGGAGCCAGTCTTTTAGAACAGAGATAATCACATATTTTCCAGATCTCCTTTAAGGCTACCAGAACATCTTGATCATAGATTTTTTTCTTCTTCCTTTTGATTTTCCTCTTATCCGCTACATATTTTATTCTTTTACCAGCTATATTTAGATAACCTAATACTCTTTCTTTTTTCTTTAGAATTTGACAGGCGTAACATCGATTGTATCCGGTAAGTCTGATAAATTCATTTAACATCATAGTCTTTTCTTTTTTAGATGCTCTCTGGTATCTGTTTCTTAATTCTTTGGTTACCGCCTTTTTCTGCCTCATGGTTAACATTCCTTTTACCTCCTCATATATTAAAAAAGAGATAATTTCTTCTCTTTAAATATAGAGGAGATTAGGTTATAATTAAAATAATTTCATTTAGATTTTTATATGAGGCATCGATACTTTTTCATTTAGATTTTTGATGAGGCAATTCG
>LKUH01000472.1 GCA_001412425.1 Candidatus Cloacimonas sp. SDB | reverse complement strand
AACTGGGCGATGTGCTTTGTTACCAGTTTTAATCAAGCTTTACCTCACTTTTAAAGGGTTCGAACCAGTTAAGGCACATGCCCAGAGTTAATGGCTGAAATTAATTAAATGGATTTGGATAATTACCAATTAAATCAGTATCGTACCATTGATTATCATTTAATAAGATTTCCATAAGATTTTCACTTGTCGGCAATGCGAAATCTTTTATAGATTCTTTAAAATTTTCAGGCTCCCAAACAATATCAATTTCATTCTTTCCATTCTCAACAACTACATATTTAATTTGAAAATAATCATTTGAATCCTCAGAGAACAGACAGATAACGGTAGTATCGGAAAAAGCTTTTGATCCATATGAATATCCCTCACCATCCCTAATTTGTAATGAATCTAAGTCATAAAGATTTATGAAGGGTTTTTTCTGATCATACTCAAAGATACCATTCGAATCTGTAAAACCATTTCTATTTCCACTACTTAATGATCCCATATACATTACAAGTTCTTCTTCGAAATAAATAGTGTCATTTTCACTAGCAGTCATTGTACAAAAGTAAACACCGTTTTCAAGTTCAGAACCTTGTGAATTTTCTCCGTACCAGGAATAGGAATATCGGCCTGCCATTAGCTCATCATAAACGAGATTATCTACATGATTCCTTTCGATATCTTGAATACTTAATTCTACAAAACTAGTATATTCAATTCGAAAAACAACTGTAGTGGCTGATCTAGAATAATTTATCTCCAATAAATTATCAATCTTGTTTATTAGAAATATATCTAAATTTGGAACTGGATAACCGTCTTGATCTTTTACGGAAATCGAAAATGAAAAATCCACATCTCCGTTATCTGGACCAAAAATACAACATAAAATGAAAAGAAAACAAATAGATAAAGTTATAAGTCTAATCACATAAACTCCGATTAATTTTAGCCTTTAATGTTTAGCGCATGCGGCGGGATCAGAATGATCACGCCAAAACGAACAGCCAAACACCTGAGCCGGAAGGCTCAGGACGAAAACACTGCGAGACCGAACTGCCGATGCGCCTGTTATGGGAAATAGTCATATAGGCAAGCTTCCATTAGATTTAGCTCGCTGTTCAATTTCACCGTATATTTGATTTATGAGCGATATTATTCTTTGAAAGGTTATTTTGCAATATTCGATACCATTAGGATTTTTTCTAAATGATCGATCATTAATATCAACACGAGGATCATCTGGAAGAGAGAAAACTACTGTCATTAATTGGTCTACACCTTGAATATTAACGTTAATATTATAGTTTCCTGCTATTAACAATTCGTGTGTAAGAGCGTTACGGTACATTGAAAAATCTTCTTTCCAAGTGGGATCTCTTAGTTTATTTAATATAGTATCACTTGGATTTACCGATTCAATTTTTTCTTTTGCAGTTTTGAAATATACTAGCCTTGGTAAAGGAATATTAAAATATACTAATACCTCTCGAGCTAAAATATCTAGTGCACTACCACAACAATAGAAGAAACCATCCAAATGCATATTAATCTGTTGTAAAAAAACTTCTGAGTTGGATAACATTTCTGTAGCATCAGTTTCTATTAAAACATTTTCGAGATTTTCTAAGTGATAATTTGCACTTTTCAATTTATGAAGCAAACTAAAATGATATCTATTGTATCCTAGTTTTACATTTTCTGAGATTTGCCCATTTTCATAATTGTCCAAAATCCATTTTTCAAGTTTTGTACAATTGCTGAATCTATGATAAGGAGAAAACATTTTAATTCTCCTTTTTCAATATTTTTAAGTTTTCTTTTAGAGATGATCGAATTCTTCCTTGAATATCTTTAAGATTAATTGTGTTTTCACAATCTGAGCAAGTAAAATGACCATCATCAGGGAAACGTATTGCACCTCCTGATGGTTCTTCATCAGCAAGAATTGATTCTTCAAAAATATAAATATGAGAACAGTTTTCACAGTTTATGCTAACATTTATTTTATATGGAAAAGATTTTTTATATTTTTCAACTAATTTTATTTCTTTATTTGTAAATGTTGGCCATTCAAGAAATTGGACTTTAAATGGTATTGATAATCTACCATTATGTTCTTTGAACGAACAAATTATCTCATACATTCCTTCTGAGTCAAATGTATGCATAATGTTTATATTAAATAATTTATCTATTTTCTTTTCAGGTTTGCTGATATCAATTGTTGCTATCGTTTTTTGTGATTTAACTCTACGTTTTTTTAAGCTAATAATAATTGTTGTCGAATCTGTAATATCAAATACAGAGAAAACTAAAGACCAATTTCTCGTACAAGGAAATCCCCAAGAATTGATTCTAGTAAAAATTCCTACTATATCTACCTTTCCTGAGGATTGGGTTTTTGAAGAATCACATATTTGACCTGCACCAAATCTAGGTTTCATCATAAATTATCTCCTTTTACTATTTTCCCATAACGGTGACTGCACGCGAGTTTGAGCTCGCGAAAACTTGGTGCAGAGTTA
>LKUH01000471.1 GCA_001412425.1 Candidatus Cloacimonas sp. SDB | reverse complement strand
CTTTTTTCCTGTACTGAACAAAAATCTTGTAACATGATTGTTGATAAAGCGATTTTTCCTCTTATTAAAAAAGAACCAAATAAATATCTGGATCTGTTGTCAAAATGGATAAAAAAAGATAATCCTTATTTGTGCTTAAGTATTCAGAAATTACTCATTAAATTAATCCATCGTGATGCTGAACTGATTAAACCTGTATTTCATAAATTAGAAAGCTCCTGGCTATATGCAACATCAAATATGATCAAATTGAATTACAATATTTTAAAAGAAATCTATAAATTTGATCCCGACTTCTATTTATCGGTTTATCAGAATTATCAGAATACCAGAAATCCGATATTTGCAGAAATATTGAGTGAAGCGATCTGTGAAAACAATTCTGTAATAAGTAAAATGGTGGAACACTGGTCTCACAGCGGTAATATAAAATTAAAGAAAATTGGTTTACATTCCCAAAAAATTCTTAAAAAAAAGGTCAAAAAATAATGCCGGGTTACATAACAAAAGAAGGAATGAATCGTCTGCAGAAAAGAATGCAGAGATTGATAGAAATGCGTAAAGAGGTCATAAAAAACGTTGTTACAGCTAGAGATATGGGAGATTTAAGCGAAAATGCAGAATATAAAGCTGCTCGTGAGGAACAACGTAATATCGAGAACGAATACAACCACCTCAAAAACAGGTTAACGGAATTACAGGTTCTTGATGTTTCAAAAATACCAAAGGATGCCGTCCGATTCGGAGCCAAAGTTACACTTCTCAATCTGGATAATGAAGAAATATCCAAGATCCAGCTGGTAGGAATTGATGAAGTTTTTGAAACTGAAGATGAATATGAAAGAAGGTCTATTGCATCACCGGTGGGTAAACAACTTATAGGTAAGAAAATTAACAGTTCTGTTACCGTAAGGGCTCCCATAGGTTTAAAGAAATATAAAATACTCGAAATTAAATAGGAGTTAGCATGAAAAAACTTGAAAAGATAACTGAAAAATTGAAATATCAAAGAAAGAACTTCTGGAAAGAATTTCCCCAGAAAGAAAAGGAAAAAGTCTATCAGTTTTGTGAAGGTTACAAAAAATTCCTCAATACCTGTAAAACCGATAGAGAGTCTATTGAAATTGCAGTTAATACTGCAATCAAGAAGAAATATACTGACCTTGATAGTTCTCCGAGCGGGAAGAAAATATACCGTACTTTCAGAAAAAAGAATGCAGCCTTTGCGCTAATCGGTGAGAAAAAGATCAGTGCAGGTGTAAATCTCATTGTTTCACACATTGATGCTCCCAGGGTAGATCTCAAACAAAACCCTCTTTATCAGGACAGTGAAACTTCTTTAGGTATGATGCGCACCCATTATTACGGTGGAGTAAAAAAATATCAGTGGATGTCCACACCTCTGGCACTGCATGGAGTATTCATTAAATCTAATGGTGAAGCTGTTAAAGTTAACATTGGGGAAAATGAAGATGACCCTGTTTTTGTAATGCCGGACCTGTTGCCGCATCTGGCAAAAGAAGAACAGTACAGTAAAAAGATCGGTGATGCAGTTAATGCATCTATGATGAACCTTGTTTTTAATTCAATTCCTTATTTGGATATAGCAGACGAAAAAATTAAGGAAGCAGTTAAACTAAACGCTCTTGTCTTGCTGAACGAGAAGTACGATCTGGTAGAAGAAAATTTTTTAAGTGCCGAGCTGGAACTGGTTCCCGCTGGAAAAGCCAGAGACTGCGGTCTGGATAAAAGCATGATCCTGGGATATGGTCAGGATGATAGAGTCTGTGCCTATACTTCATTAGAAGCACTATTTGACATCAAAAAAAATGAGCGGACAGCAATTGTATATCTGGCAGATAAAGAAGAGATCGGAAGTGACAGCAACACCGGTGCCAAATCAATTTTTATAGTGGATTTTATTGCAGACCTGCTTAAATATAATAATGAGAATTACGATAGCAGTACCCTAAGAAAGACATTGATCAATAGTCAAATAATTTCCGCCGATGTTAATGCTGGCTTAAACCCCAATTTTCCCAATGTTCATGAAGCTCAGAATGCTGTTCATCTTGGTTTTGGTGTTAGTGTAACAAAATATACCGGCAGTGGGGGGAAAGGTGGTTCGAACGATGCTAATGCTGAGTTCAATGCTAAGATCATTGATCTTTTTAATCGGGAAAAAGTGAACTGGCAGACAGGTATGCTGGGCAAGGTTGATGTTGGAGGTGGCGGTACTATAGCCAAATTCATGGCAGAATACGGAGCTGAAGTAATTGACTGCGGACCGGGAGTTCTGGGCATGCATTCACTTTTTGAATTGACCAGTAAAGCTGATGTTTATTCTGCTTTCAAAGCTTACAAAGCTTTTATGGAAAAGGCTTGAACCTAGCAAATTCAAATTGAGGTAACTATGAAGAAATTTTTATACTTAATCCTGCTGTTAATAATTTTCACCGGATGCAGTTCCAATAAATTACTGAAATCACTTCCTGTCGAAGAAAAAATGGCCAAAGCGAATGAATTATATGAGCAGGAAAAATATCACAAAGCAATTCCCTATTACACAGAAGTTGTATTGAATAGGAATTCTATCTATACACCTGAAGCACAAATGAAACTGGGAAACTGTTATTTCAATCAGAAAAAATTTATGGAAGCAAGATTCGAATATCAAGAGCTGATCAGGTTATTCAAAAATTATCCTGATATTGGTGAAGCTTATTTCAGGATTGGCGTCTGCTATTTCGAAGAATCTCTTAAACCTCACTATACACAGGAAGAAACTCATAAAGCTATCCTTGCCTTTAACACATATCTGGACAAATTTCCTTTTCATCCCAGGAAAAATGAAGCCTTGGATTATCTGGAAAAATGTAATTATAAACTTTTAGAAAAAGCTTATTACAATGGTTATGCTTATTACAAACTAAGTGATTACAGTTCAGCACTACTTTATCTGGAAGAAATAACTTCTTTAAATTTAACCGATGATCTTGATAAAATGGCATTATATTACAGCGGCAAGATTTATAGCTACCGCAAAGATGTCGGTAATATGCTTCTGGTGTTATATAAAATGAAACAGCGTTACCCGGATGCAGGTGAAACAGAAGCTATTGAAAAATTATATGAAAAGATCAAATGATCTGTTCTGGATTTCTGCATAATTGAGAACTTAATTATGAAAATCGGTTTACTGGGTGGATCTTTCAATCCTATTCATAAAGGTCACCTGGCAATTGCTGAAACTGCTATAACAAAATTAGCTTTGGATCAGATCTGGTTCGTTCCAACAGCTTATCATCCTTTCAAACATAAAAATGAACTGCTTGACTTTGAAGACCGCCTGAAACTTTTATCTAAAGTTATTGAGAATTATCCTTGTTATAAAATATCTTTATTGGATTCAAACCAAGAAAATAAGAACTTCACTTACGATCTGGTTAATAAGCTGCAAAAAACAAATTCCACCGATGAACTCTATTTTATTGCCGGTTCAGATATTATTAACGAATTGCATTTATGGTATAAATATGATTGGCTGCTGGAAAATCTGAATTTTGTCATTATCAAAAGACCTGACTTTAAGATCCATTCTGATCTTGATCAAGCTCAATTTAACAAACTGCAATTTCTGGAAATGGAACCTGTACCGATCTCTTCTTCCGAAATTAGAAGGAGAATAAAAAAAAACCAGCCCATAAAAGGACTGGTTCCGGATATTATTATTTCCGATACTGTAAAATATTATAAGCAACTAAATACTATAATATAAATTCATCTCGAAAGGATGAGGTCTATTCCTTACCGCCACAACTTCCTTCATCTTTTCTGTTATCCAGCTGTTGATAAGGTCTTTGTTGAATACTTCACCTTCCAAAAGATACTGATGGTCTTCCTGCAACGCTTCCAGGGCTTCTTCCAGACTGCTTGGAATGGATTGCAGTTTGCTTTGATCAGCTTCACTCCAGTTAAAAACATTATCGTCGTAGGGACCATAACCATTTTCCGGGGTCGGTTTGATCTTATTCTTTATGCCATCCAGTCCCGCCATTAATAAAGCGCTCATAGCAAGATAATAATTACAGGTGCCGTCTCCCGTGCGGAATTCTATCCTTTTACTCTCTTCGCTGTTAGCATATTTAGGAATTCTGATGGCAGCACTTCGGTTAGCAAGACCGAAAAACAGTTTTACCGGTGCTTCAAAACCCGGAAGAAGTCTTTTAAAGGAATTAGTACTGGGATTGGTAAAAGCTGTTAAAGAACGACCATGTTTCAGGATTCCGCCTATGAAATAAAGTGCTTCATCGGAAAGATCAGCGTAATTACCTTTTTTGAAGAAAATATTTTTCTCTGCTTTTCTCAGTTGAATATGGAAGTGCATTCCGTTTCCAGCTTCATTATAAAGTGGTTTGGGCATGAAAGTAGCAGTTAATTCATGTTCCAGGGCACAGTTGTGGATGATATCCTTTATATACATCATTTTATCTGTGACCGATCCAAATTCAATCATTTCTGTTTCAATCTCCTGCTGACCTGATAATCCAACTTCATGATGATGATATCTGATGGGACAATCTATCGCTTCGATCAACTGGACCATATCTTCTCTTACGTAAGCAAATTTATCAAAAGGAATATCAATATGATACCCTTTTCTATTGGAAACTGCCGTGCCGTCGATATCTTTATATCCGCCTGGCAGATCTTCCTTATTTTCAGCCGAAGTGAATCTGTAGCCGGCACTGAATTTTCCATTATTAATTTCCGCTTCGTTAAAGAGATAAAATTCAAATTCAGGAATCCAGTAGGAACTGTCGGCTATTCCCGTTTTTTTTAAGTAATTCTGAGCCCTTTTGGCCACACTGCGAGAGTCTTTTTTTACACCTATCCTTGTATCTGCGTCACAAATGTAGCATAACATTCGCAAGGTTGGAAATTCAGTAAAAGGATCAATAATAGCGGTAGAGGGATCGGGCATCATCACCATGTCTCCGGACTCAACTGTTTTCATGCCTGGTATACTGGAGCCATCGAAAGGAATACCATGTTCTAACACATGTTCCAGCCTTCTAGCCGGAAAAGAGATATGATACCAGTTACAGATCAGATCCGGATACTTCAGGTCAATAGATTTAATATCGTGTTCCGCAATAAGTTGTTTTAATTGTTCTAAATTCATAATTTCTCCGTTTATATTCCAGTTAATATTTTCATTACAAATCTTATCGGGGGTAAAATAACACCTCCGATCAGGTTCAAATTAAATACGTAAGAAGCTAATATTATAAACATGAAGATCATCATTCCCTTTTTTTCCTGAGCAGTATATTTAAAATACATTTCATCGGAAAGGAATGCTCCCAGTACCTTTGATCCATCCAGAGGAGGAAAGGGGATAAGGTTAAAAAGCCCCAGAAACAGATTTATGAAAATAATATTATAGATCGATTTCAGTAGCAGGAACTGAGTTTGGCTCAACTGTGTTAGAGGATCGGTTGAATTAATTACCATTCTTAAAATCAGGGAAAGAACTACTGCTATAACGAAATTTGATAAGGGACCGGCAGCAGCAGTAATAGCAGTATCTTTCTTATAGTCTTTAAAATTATAGGGGTTGATGGGTACTGGTTTGGCATAACCGAAGGCAAGCCCTCCTCTGGTTGTAATCAGCAAAAGTACAGGAAGTATTATCGTACCAAAAGTATCGATATGTTTCAGAGGATTAAAGTTGAGTCTTCCTGCTCTTTTAGCCGTATCGTCACCCAGCATGAAGGCTGCGTATCCATGGCTTACTTCGTGAATAATGATACTCATTAAAATTGCTGGTATAAATATTATATATTCCATTATCATCCCATATTAAATTTTCAATTTTAAAAATCTTCTTTTCCCTACTTTCAAAACACCTTCCTGAAAGATCTCGGTAAAAATATCGGATATTTTTTTTCCGTCCAGAGCAACAGCCTTCTGTTTTATCATTCTTCTTGCTTCAGCTCCCGATGCACAGATTTTACTCTGAACCAGAATATCAACGATTTTCATTTTATCCGTTAATTTAAATTCGGGCATTTCATCCGGAATCTCTTTCTTACTGAAAATAAGGTTAAATTCAGCTTCAGCTTCTATTGCCGCTTCCTCCCCGTGGTAAAGCGATACGATCTCCCGGGCTAATCTCTGTTTGACTATTTTGGGATTTACAGCATCCTGCTCCAGTTGTTTTTCTATTTGAGAAATTTCTTCGGGAGTTAAAGTGGTAGCATAATTGAAATAGTTAATGATGATATCGTCAGGAATAGACATTATCTTACCATATTTTTCTTTAGGAGGATCAAAAACGGCAATGTAATTATCCAGGCTTTTACTCATTTTTTCCTTGCCGTCCGTACCCATTAAAATTGGTGAAAGGATAGCAACCTGTTGCGGCATATTAAAGTATTTCTGCATATCACGGCCAGCGAGAATATTGAACTTCTGTTCAGTTGCACCCAGTTCAACATCAGCAGATACAGCTACAGAATCGTAAGCCTGAAGAATGGGATACATAATCTCATGCATTCCCAAAGGAAGACCATTTTCATATCGTTTTCTAAAAGTATCGTGTGCCATGAATTGTGCCAGGGTATATTTTCCCATCAGTTTAAGCACGTCTGACATTGTCATACCGCCAAACCATTCTGTTTGCCAGCGCACCTCAGTTTTGCTTTCATCCAAAACCATAAATAGCTGTTCCATATAGCGTTCAGCATTTTTTCTTACTTCTTCTGCAGTCAAAGTTGGTCTCGATTCATCTTTGCCGGTAGGATCTCCAATCTGAGCAGTAAAATCGCCGATAATGATAACACCAAGATGTCCAAGATCCTGAAATTCTCTCATTTTTCTAATTGGAACGAGATGTCCGATATGCACATCGTATCCAGTGGGGTCAATTCCATATTTAATTCTGAGAGGGGTTCCGGTTTTTTTACTGTTGTTCAATTTCTTAATCAGATCTTCTTCAGTAATAATATCTTCAACACCCTTTCTTATTATCTGCAATTCTTTAGAATATTCCATTCCTTCACCTTTAATAAATTTGGAGTTACAATACCTGAGTTGAGTTTTTCTTTGTCAATATTAATTCAAAGAAGGGGGAAATTGAAAAAAAAAGATAAGTCTTTTACCGGTAGTTGTTTATGTATCAGATGACAAAAATTCAATTTGATATATAAAAATTATAATCATTTACAACTAAGTTAATTAATTATAAGAATCAATTATTTATTAATACCAAAGCTTCAATTTTACACGCTTGACAAATAAAAATAAGATTAGAAATTTGATGTTGATTATTTATAAGTTTAATAAATTTTACAGTGTGTAATAATTGTGTGGATAAACAATGATATATAAATTATTACTTAATGTAACTTCTTTATTTGCAGAATATTATGTTAAAGTTGAATTTATGTGGATAAGTTGTGTATAAGTTGTTTTTGAAATTGTTACTCTTTATTTTATAGGAAAATAGGGTGTTTTTTATGG
>LKUH01000470.1 GCA_001412425.1 Candidatus Cloacimonas sp. SDB | reverse complement strand
AGAAAGATTATCCAAAAACCTGGCAATATCATCATTGAGTACAGTCTCTGCCCCTTCATGAGTTGGCCTGGCGCCTGATTCCAGCACGATTGTTCTGAGTTGATGCGGATGGTCAATAATAGGGCAAGGAGCCATCATATTATCGGAAAAAGGTTGTCTTTTCTGATAAGACTTAAATAACGGATTTTGCAATACTTCCCACAAGCTCTTATCCTTTATATTATCTACTGCAAAATGAACAAAGGCACAGGGTTCTACATCACCCTTGGCATTGATATGAAAGTATCTCCTGCCACCGGCGATACATCCTCCGCTAAAGGTGCCGTCATTCCAGAAGTCAGCCAAAAAGAAGGGTTTATTACTGCGGATCTCGGGAACACGATAGGCCAATTTAGCCCTTTGTTCAGGGGTAATCATCAGATCCAGATTAGGCTCTCTGCCAATAGGGATATAATGGAAAGACCAGCCGTATATTGCTCCTTTATCAATCATATGGTCTATAAAATCATCAGTGGCGAATAATTCATCCGCGTTTTCACTGGTTAGGGTAAGACTAATGCCAAAGATAATTCCTCGTTGGTGCAAGCGGTCCATGGCGTCCATAATCCTGTCATAGGTACCCTCCCCTCGTCTTTTATCAGTTAAATCTCTATATCCCTCCAGGCTGATAGCCGGACTGACATTGCCTGCCTGAAGCATCTTGTCTGCCATCTCATCATCGATAAGTGTTCCGTTGGTATACATCATAAAGCCTACATCAGGATGACGGTGGAAGATCTCAAAGAGATCGGGGTAAACAGTAGGCTCTCCTCCTGATAGTACGATAAAGTAAATACCCATACCCTTGGCCTCATTTATTATCCTGTCGATAGTGTTGATATCCAAGGTATCGTTCTTTTTGTATTTTCCGGCCCAGCAGCCGGTACAACTTAAATTACAGGCACTGGTAGGATCGATAAGAATAGTCCAGGGAACTGCTACTTGGAGCTCTTTGGCTACTTCAAATTGTCTGGGTATTCCCATTAGGGCAGAATTGACAAAAAAGTTCATGATCATGCCATTTTTATAGCTGGGTGCTACCTGGGATAATCTTTGAACATATTGTTTTATTACAGGATTTGTTTTATAAGAATCCTTGATGGCGGCAATCTCTTCATGGTGTTTTTCGGTACGAGCTACCTTATCTGCCAGGTCCAATACCCTTATAAAATTCTTTTCCGGATCCTTTTCTAGATAGTTAAGAGCCTGTTTTATTATCTGTTCGGCAGCAAATTTCTTGGCAAAGTTAAAGTTAATAGCCATTGTTGTTTTCCTCCTTTGTT
>LKUH01000469.1 GCA_001412425.1 Candidatus Cloacimonas sp. SDB | reverse complement strand
ATCTGCTTATTTTAAAAAAAACGATACCAATTTCAGATGATTTTCAGATAGATTCAGAGTGGAATAATAGTTGACAAATTTGCCCCTGAAAACATTCCTTCCCCAAAAAAAAATGATGGAGTAACTATGAAAAAAATACTTGTTACAGGTTCGGTCGGACAAATTGGCTCGGAATTAACCATGCTGCTTAGAGAAATTTATGGTAACACCAATGTAGTAGCTGGTGGAAATAGAACAAAACCATCAGGTAAACTATTGGAATCGGGTCCTTTTGAAATTGTCGATTGCACTGATGCAGTTCAGGTTGCTGAAGTGGTAAAAAAATATAAGATCGATACAATCTATCACCTGGCTGCTATTCTGTCAGCAGTAGCTGAAGCAAAACCAAATCTGGCGTGGAACGTTAATATCAACGGACTTTATAATGTTCTGGAAGTAGCACGCGAAAATAATTGCGCAGTTTTCACTCCCAGTTCAATCGGTGCTTTTGGTCCGACAACACCAGTGGACAACACTCCTCAGGATACTATTCAACGCCCAAACACCATGTACGGTGTCACAAAAGTTGCCGGTGAGTTACTTTGCGACTATTATTACAAAAGATTCAAAGTCGACACTCGTGGGGTGAGGTATCCGGGTATTATTTCCAACGAGACCCTGCCCGGCGGCGGCACTACAGATTATGCTGTGGATATTTATTATGAAGCGATCAGGAAAAAGCATTATACCTGTTTTTTGCAGGCTGGCACCTTCCTGGATATGATGTATATGCCTGATGCGTTGAAAGCTGCTGTTGATCTGATGGAAGCTGATCCCGCCAAGCTGGTCCATAGAAATGCTTTTAATATTTCCACCATGAGCTTCGATCCGGAAATGATCGCCGCTTCAATTCAGGCACATATTCCGGAATTCAAAATGGATTATGATGTAGATCCAGTGCGTCAGGCTATTGCTGACAGCTGGCCCAATAACATGGATGATTCTGCAGCTACGGAAGAATGGGGTTGGAGTTACGAATATGACCTTCCTAAAATGACGGAAGATATGCTGAAAGTATTGTCTGAAAAATTGAAATAATGATCTCAGGTGTTGGAATAGATATAATAGAAGTTGCCCGGCTGGCTAAAATGATCAGCAGAGAAAATTCCTCTCTGCTCAAGATTTTTACTCAGACTGAAATTGATTACTGCCGGAAATTTAAAAATGGAATTCAGAACTTTGCTGGCAGGTTTGCCGTAAAAGAGGCTTTTTCAAAAGCAATGGGTACAGGTAAAAGCAGTGGTTTGAAATTCCGGGAAATTGAAACAGTAAATGATCACTTGGGAAAGCCGGAAATAAGGCTTTACGGCAGCACAAAGGAGATTTTTCTTTCGAAAGAACTGAAGGTCGCTCACGTTTCAATTTCGCATTTAAAAGATTATGCAACAGCAGTTGTGATTTTAGAAAAATAAATATAGAGGAGAAAATTATGGCACTTGAAAAATTAAATTCTGCACTTGGCAAAAATCTTGCAGACCTGCGTGCATCCGGAAGAGACAAAGGTGCGGAACTGGTTATCAGAAAAATAAAAAAAGCTGAGGGCAATTATGGACCCCGCTACCTGCTGGAAGGGTATGGCGAAAAAGAATTTATTAAAATGAATGCTAATTCCTATCTGGGAATGGCAATGCATTCAGAAGTAATCAAAGCTGAAGAGGAAGCAGCGCAGAAATTCGGTGTCGGACCGGGAGCAGTCCGCTTTATCAGCGGTACTCATACTCCGCACGTAGAACTGGAAAAGAAACTTGCTGAATTCCATGGACGTGAAGCCGGAATGATCTTCAGCTCAGCTTACGTTACCAGCCTGGGTGTGATTTATCCTCTTACAACTAAAGAAACTGTAGTGATTTCTGATGAACTGAATCACAACTGCATTATTCAGGCTATTCGTCTTTCCCGTCCAGCTGCAAAAATGATCTATAAACATAACAATATGGCGGAACTGGAAGCAAGGCTCACAGAAGCTGTAGGTATGGGCAAGCGTTGCCTGGTAATAACGGACGGCATTTTCAGTATGCGCGGGGATTTTGCACCTCTTGCTGAAATTGCAGCAATTTGTGCGAAATTTAACGACAAATTTGCCGAAGGTGTCATAACAATTGCAGACGATTCCCACGGCGTGGGAGCCCTGGGGAAAACCGGCAGAGGAACAGAAGAACATACAGGCGGAAAAGTTGACATACTGATAGGTACATTAGGTAAAGCTTTTGGAGTTAACGGCGGCTATTTAGTATCCTCTAACACCGTTATCGAATATTTACGCGAATCTGCACCGATGTATATCTATTCCAATCCCATTACCTGTTCGGAAGCCGCTGCAACTTTAAAAGTGCTGGAAATCCTGGATAGTGAAACCGGGATTAAAAGGCTGGAACATCTGGCTGCTATGACCAGAAAATTTGAAGCTGGTTTAAAGACTCTGGGTTTCGAAACCATTGAAGGACCGCATCCTGTTGTACCACTTATGGTTCGTGATACTGCAGAGACAACAAAACTGGTAAAATATCTCACAGAAAATGGAGTTTTGGGAACCGGACTGAATTTCCCGGTTGTACCCAAAGGTGATGAAGAGATCAGATTCCAGGTAAATGCAGATCACACCGAAGCTGATATCGATAAAGTTCTGGGAATCCTCAAAAATTATAAATAATACAATAAAGCCAATTCTGTAAATTGAAACAGGGAGACAGCTCCCTGTTTTTTTCTCTGTAA
>LKUH01000468.1 GCA_001412425.1 Candidatus Cloacimonas sp. SDB | reverse complement strand
TTTAATGAAAAATGCTTGTAAAAAAAGAGTTCTCCCTATTATGACCTGACCCCAAAAAACTGGACAGAATATTATGTTAGTCTTAAAATATTTAAGGAGGTGATAAAAATGCGTAGGAAGCGTTTTAAACTGCCTCAGACCATTAAGTGTTTGACAATCAGTAGTAAGCTGAGCAGTAAAGATAAAAAAGGGGGAATAGAAATGAAAATCAAGAATTTATTTTTTCCTGTAGTACTATTTACTATTTCTTTATTTATGTTGTTTATCACAGCTTGTGAGGATAATAAAACCAATCCAGATACCACACTACCCACTGTAGCTATAACTTATCCGGTGAATAATTCTTATTTTACATTGGGATCGGTGATAATGATAACCGCTGAGGCAACTGATAACAAAGGAATAAAAGAAGTACAATTTTATATAGATGATTCTATGGTTGCGACAGACGAAGAAGAACCTTATCAATATGAATGGGATACAGGAAATTCCAGAGATACAACCCACACCATATATGCCAGAGCTTACGATACCAGTGATAATTCAGCTACATCTGAAATCATTGAAATTACTCTGGGAAATTCTGGCACTGTTACAGATATAGACGGTAATGTCTACCAGACCTTAATAATTGGTGACCAGGAATGGATGATAGAAAACCTTAAAGTAATTCACTATAACAACGGTGATCCTGTTCCAAATATTGAAGACGATGATGACTGGATAAATACAACCAGTGGCGCTTATTGTGTTTATGATAATGATCCTTCCAATGTGGACACTTATGGTAATCTGTATAACTGGTATGCTGTGGATGACCCACGAGGGCTTGCTCCAGAAGGCTGGCATGTCCCGACAGATGAGGAGATTATGGAACTGGAAATGTATTTGGGCATGAGTTATGAAGAAGCACATGATACAGGCTATCGGGGTACTAACGAAGGCAGTAAGCTTGCCGGCAGGGCTGATCTATGGTATGATGGAGGTTTAGAAAACGATCCTGAGTTTGGCAGCAGCGGTTTTGACTTCCTTCCCGGCGGGTACCGTGGCGGCAGCAATGGTCACTTCTACAATCTCAGCTACTACGGTTACTTCTGGTCTTCTACAGAGTACGGTAGTTATGGCGCCTGGTTCCGGCGCTTGAACTATGATAACGCAGATGTCCTCCGCTACTACTACGATAAGCGAAATGGCTTCTCCGTGCGTTGCGTGAGGTCAGTTGAATGAAATTAACATGCTACATGTGGCCTAAAAATTGGGAGAAGGTCAGGATGAGTAATACATAAATCATTATGAAGCTAAATCATTTTTTTTTGTTCTTTGCTCTGATAGGTATTATTTTATCACCTATCATTCCCAATTTTTCAATAGCATATGCAATTGAAGTAAGTGGTCATCTTACGGAAGATACTACTTGGTCTCCCGATAACAATCCTTACCATGTAATAGATAATCTTTATGTGGATTCAGGTGTAACTTTAACCATATTACCAGGAACTGAAATAAAAATATCCGCTGCTCCTTTAACATGTGTTCAAGATCAAGAGGATTATTTCTGGTATCAGAATGGAACAAATGAAGCAAAAATGTTCTGGGTAGATGGTAAAATAATTGCAGAAGGAACCCAGCAGGATAGTATCATTTTTACCAGAATGCAAGATGATTTTGATTATTATTGGGGCTGTATTTACATTACAGAACAGGCTGACTTAAGTGTATTTAAACATTGCAGATTAGAATATTCAGGTAGCATTAGTATATATGTAGGTTTATATGCCAAAGGTGTTATATCAATTTATAATGGATTGGGCAAAATAAACAATTGTGATATATTAAATAATAGTGCCGGAGTTATTGTTCGATATATCACAAGGGAAATAGAGATCACAAATAATAAGTTTATTAATGACAATTTGAATAATTATGTTTTCGATCTTTGGCATGAAATTGTAACGGTAGGAGAGCCTGAAAATGGCTTCCATCCGTGTTTGATAGCAAATAATTACTTTGAGATCAATGTCGATGCAATTTATCCAATATCATCTCATTTTGTCGATAATGAAGTGGTTAATGCTTTAGATAATGGTGTTTATCTACAAGGAGAAACAGGCACTAGTTATTTTTATGATAACTTATTTCAAAATTGTTATACAAGTATTGAAGGTAGTAATGATTTTCTTTACATAAAAAACAATCAATTCATTGGTGGATATCAAGGAATTGATATTGATGATGCTTATGCAGAGATATGCGATAATTATTTTAATGAGTGTAAAATTACAATTTATTACTCATATTCGAGTAAAATAATTAATAATATTTTTAATAATAATTCTTCAGGATCTACGGTTAGTGGGAATATCAGCGTAATATCAAATAATATAATTTTCAATAACGATCTTGCATTATCAGGAAGAGGAGAAGATCAGTTTACTAATAATATTTTCATTAATAATGATTATATTTTTTCTTCAGTAACTGATACCCATATTATTGAAAATCAGATATTCTTATATAATGAAGAATTATATGATAATAATTTATATGGTAATCCAATTTTCAGAAATTGTATCTTAGATTTTGAATTACCCGAGGAATGTATTGATGGAGGCGGTAATATATGGCTAGATTCCTTACAAGCACAATCTATTTTTGAAGATATTCAGAGTGGTAATTTCCATCTCGCACCCGGTAGCATAGCAATAGATGCCGGTTTTGATACATTGGGCTATTATTATCCTTTTGATATGGATTATAATTATAGAGTTTGGGATGGAGATAATAATGGAACAACGATCATTGATATTGGACCTTATGAGTACGGAGCACCATCATTAGGTGGTATTCATGGATTAACTTATAATCTAGAGACCGGAGAAACAGTAGATTATGTGCTTGTTAAAATAGATAACGAACCAGGGGAATTTACTTTTTCTGATAGTGTTGGTAACTATGATATCAAACTACCTGCAGGAGTGTATGATGTTTATGCTGAGCGTGTTTTTTATGATGATGCTATAGAATATGAGATCGAAGTTATTGATGGAGAATTCACTAACTTAAATATTCCTATGTTTACAACAGTTAATTCAGAGAACAATGAGATGATAGCAACCCAAAAGATAACTCTGACTAATTATCCGAATCCATTTAATCCCTCAACTTCAATAGCTTTCAAAATTGTAAATGGAAGTAATATTGAATTAAGTGTCTTTAACCTAAAGGGACAGAAAATTAAAACACTAATATATGATTATTACCAAGCTGGTGAATATATTAAAGTATGGAATGGTTTAAATGATGAAAATCAGAAAGTAACATCAGGAGTATATTTCATTAATCTGATTATTGATAAACAAAAACCAGTAGTAAAAAAATGTCTGTTCTTAAAATAAAGTTATGGTGCTTTAGAATAATTTCAGTCAAGTCTTAAAAGTTGGTGTAAATTCTAATCTCATTATTTATTCCTTTCATTAACTAATATTTGGCAATGTGGAGCGCGCGGAACATTGCCAAATATTTTATGCTGC
>LKUH01000467.1 GCA_001412425.1 Candidatus Cloacimonas sp. SDB | reverse complement strand
AAACGGACGAGTATCAATATCCATTTTTTTTAATTCTATTGCCATATTCTCTGAATCCAACCCTGTGATTTCATCTATTTCAATTGCGTACATCCAATAGACATTCTTTATACCGGGCTTTTCCACTGGCGTTTTGATTCCATGGATATTTGACAGTCTCTCCGTATATTTCCTTGCGTTTTCACGCTTGATCTCAATAAACCTATCAATCTGCTCAAGCTGGGCAACTCCCACAGCCGCTTGGAGATTTGTCATGCGGAAATTTTCTCCAAGCTCGGTGTGATAGAACCGTTTTTCCTTCTTAAAACAGAGGTTCCGGTAGGATCGGGCACGTTCTGCCATCTCCGCATCATTAGTTACAATCATCCCTCCTTCACCGGTGGTGATGATTTTGTTTGCATAAAAGCTGAAACTCCCCACATCCCCGATGCCACCCGCTTTCTTTCCTTTATAGAGTGCACCATGCACCTCTGCGGCATCCTCAATGACCCTTAGATCATATTTTTCGGCAAGTTCCATAACTGGATCCATGTCCACCGGATGACCGTAAATATGCACGGGCATGATGGCCTTCGTCTTATCGGTGACCTTGTCCTCGATCTGGCTGACATCCATATTCCAGGTTTCAGGTTCCGAGTCAACAAGAACCGGTTTTGCCCCGAGGCGAAGGGCGGAAGATGCGCAGGAGATAATCGTGAATGTAGGCATGATAACCTCATCACCTTTTCCAATCCCTGCTGCGTAAAGAGCAGTCTCAAGTGCCACGGTCCCGTTGCACACGGCGATTCCGTACTCGCAATCGACGTAGGACGAGAACTTCTCCTCGAATTCCTTTACAAACGGACCTTCTGAAGATATCCACCCTTCATCGATACACTGCATCAGATATTTCTTCTCATTTCCGTCAAATAACGGTTCATTGACAGGTATCATGCTTTCTCTCCATTGAAGCGTAGCTTGTCCTGATCACCGCAATATGGCCCCTGTTTGACCTCAATCATTTCGGTCTCCTCGAGAAACTCGAAGCCATGTCCCCCTGATGCGAGGAGGATGACATCGCCGGTGGAGAGGATTCTGCTCGTCAGGTATTTTTTTTCATTGGAGTAAAAATCAATTTTGACTTTTCCTTTCCTGATAAAAAGTGTTTCCTGGGTATAATGTACCTCACGCTTATGCAGGACGTGCACATGCTCCTGGATCTTATCCCCGGTAGCATGCTTCATGTAGCCAAGTTGCTGTGAGAAATCTCCTGGTGTGAAGAATTCTACTTTATCGTTTGCGTATTCATTTCGAATAATTATTGCAATAATGCAATTATTTAATGTTATATGCTCAATTGGGTCCATAAATTTCAGTCCAATTTTTATGTTTTTAAATTCCATTTGATGATGTATATGAGTATTAGACTACAGTAAACAACCACCACTAGACATTATTTCTCGAAATTTTTATTTGCCAGTACTCATATATTTTCTCTAAACTCTCTTTAATTTTTATCCGCGGTTTCCACCCTGTATGATCTGTAATTTTTTCATTATTCCCAATAATTACTGGATTATCGATAGGGCGTATCAGATTTTCTTGTTGCTCTATTCGTATAGGTTGATCCAGAATTTTCGAATAGATAGCAATAATTTGAGCAATTGAGTATCCACAACCATTGCATACATTATAAATTTCTCCCCTCATTCCTCTCTTAAATATTGCATCATACGCACGCACAACATCGTCTATGTCAATAAAGTCTCTCACGATAGTATCATCGCCAATTTCAATGATTGGTGGCATCTCTTTTACAATGATTTCGGCAAATTGTCTTGCAATTGAGCTAATAACAAATTTCGGCTGTTGACCTGGACCAATATGATTAAATGAACGGGTACAGCAGATATCCATATTAAATCCCCTCATATAGATATTTGCAAGGTACTCTTGTGATAATCGAGCAACTGCATAGGGGTTGGCTGGTCTGCTGTAACTCTCTTCCTTCAGTGGGAGTGTCTCCTGGTCAACAATACCATATTCTTCAGATGATCCAACTGATAGTATTCGACATTGATAATTGAGGGCACGTATGGATTCAATGACATTTAGAAATGCATTCGTGTTATTTTGGAATGCTGCCCGTGGTTTCTGCCAGCTTTCAGCGACAGAACTGAACGCTGCAAGATGAAGAATATAGTCTGGTCTGATTTCTTTGATTAATTCATGTATCTTTTCTTCGTCAAGTAAATCTGCTTGATGAAAATGTACGGAATTTAGAATTGAGTCTTTATCGTGGATAAAATCCCACGATGGTTTTGATCTACTAATCCCATGAATTGTCCAATCTTTCCTATTATTGCATAAAAAAGAACAATAATGACCTCCAACAAACCCACTGATGCCTGTTATTAATATTGTTGTAGTTGGCATGTATTAGTACAAACACTATTATAAGTATTAATACTTGTTTGGGATTTATATACAACCGTTTCATCGAATTTAATTCCATTTTGTTGATATGAATAAAATGGAAATATTGGCCTTGTAGAATTCCTCAAGGATAACAAGAACAAAAGAAATCAATCGTGAGAGATTAT
>LKUH01000466.1 GCA_001412425.1 Candidatus Cloacimonas sp. SDB | reverse complement strand
CTTCGGAAAATCAGGACGATATTTCATCGTCTTGAATTGCGATTCAGAAAAGGGATTATCGTTGCTGACATAAGGACGTGAATGAGATTTGGTAATCCCTAGATCACTCAGCAAAAAAGCTACCGGTTTGGATTTCATGCTGCTGCCGCGATCAGCGTGAACAGTAAGTTGACCCGGCTCGATATTTTGCCTTTCACTGACCTTCTCCCAATTTTTAGGCCACATATAATGTGTTAATTTCCTTCAATTTCTTTTCGAAAGTCAATCTAAATTTCTCAGGGCTCATGTAACCCAATGAACTGTGAGGTCTAACTTTGTTGTAGTCCTCGATCCAGTCTGAAATTACAACTCTTGCCTCTAAAACTGAATTAAATAAATTAACGTTCAAACACTCATCTCTCATTCTGCCGTTAAAACTCTCAATAAAAGCATTTTGCTGTGGCCTGCCTGGTTGAATAAACTGAAGATCAACATTAGTTTGCTGAGACCAGTCAAACATCTTGCCACTTATGAACTCAGGACCATTATCACAGACAATCGCTTTTGGTTTTCCACGATATTTGATTATTCTTTCAAGTTCTCTTGCAACCCGACACCCGCTGATTGAGGTATCTACGATATTACCAACACATTCCTTTGTATAATTATCTATCAAATTAAAGATCCTAAGTCTTCTGCCGTTTTCAATACGATCTGCGACAAAATCCATGGACCAGATCTCGTTGGGCACATTCGGTGTCTCTGCCGGCTCAGTCCGATATTTTCTGCGTTTCCTTCTGCTTTTAGGAAGCTGTAGTTTTGAAAGCACATAAAGTCTGTAAATCCGCTTATGATTAACATTGCCGAACTCCTTCCTGGCAAATACCGTAAGTCTCTTGTAGCCATAACGGTGCTTTTCCTGTGCTTTTTCTTTCAGGAATTTTGTGATCTTCTCGTTCAACTCATTTTCCTTTGGCTTATAGCGAAAACTGCTTCTGTTCATCATTATCAGATGACAAGCCCTGCGCTCACTTATCTCTTTACTCTTGATATCCTGAACAGCCTCACGCTGCTGTTCAGGCTTTAGTACTTTTTTTCTACAACACTCTTTAAGGCGTCAATGTAGAGTTCTTTCTCAGCGACTATTTTCTTGAGTCTGCGATTCTCATCCTCAAGCTCTTTCAAACGTTTGGCTTCAGAGGCATCGAGTCCTCCGTATTTACTCTTCCAACGATAGAATGTATTATTGCATATCCCGTATTCACGAGTAATATCGGGGACAGATCTGCCATTTTCGTACTCTTTGATTATCTTAATGATCTTGTTGATACTGTACCTTGATTTCATTCCTTCTCCCATTTCATGATCTTTGCTTTTAGTTTGGAATTTTCTTAGGAACAAAGTTAATAATTGAACAAGAAAATTTCAAACTAAATTTACACATTTTTACACATTAGACTTGGACCAGTTTTCGGGGAGAAGGTCATCACAAGTCTCCTTGATCAGTTTTTGTGCTAATGAAGACTGCTCTCTGAATGCAACCATCCAGCCAACCACGTAACGGCTGAAAATATCAATGATCACATACAAATAGAAGTAAGTCCACTTCTGGGGACCTTTCAATTTCGTAATGTCCCAACTCCAGATCTGATTGGGTTTGTTTGCCAGCAGTTCGGGCTTCTTGTAATTATTGGTACGTTTCACATTCCTGCGTTCCTTGACTTGATCA
>LKUH01000465.1 GCA_001412425.1 Candidatus Cloacimonas sp. SDB | reverse complement strand
TCTGAAAAATCTGTCTAAATCTGTCTGGATCAATAAACCTGAAAATATCGAAAATATGGTGAAGGAATTATGAAAAATATTAAACTACTAAAGTGTCCAAGATTGATTGACACATTCCGATGTTGACCATCAATTATGTATGCTATTCCATAAGCATTAGGTATTTTTAAAGTTCCAGTGCATGATTCAGTGAATTCGTTTTTAGAATGGGGATCAAAAACAAATTTATTCTTCCTTAAATTAAAATTTACAATAATTGAATTAGGGAAATATCCTCCGTTATCAATAAATTTTGTTATGCCTTTTAATCGTGATGGTACAAGTAATCTTTGATATGTTGGAAATTCTGATTCATTTGCTTTTGTTCTATGAAGTACAAAACCCATCTTTAAAAGCATTGAAGGATTAATCGAAAACATGTAATATTCTTGATTCCCCATTTTACCTTTAACTGCAGGGATCTCAATTTTAGTTTTATTTATCTCTTCGTTTTTAAAGATTAAACCAAGAAATTGAAATAGTGATGCGTTTTTATATTTCTGAATTAAGCTGTTAACGTATTTATAAGTGTTATTGTTATAATAGTATGCTCTCGCACTTAATAAACGTTTTAGATCTTCACTTTCAGAATTTATCCTTAAATTTCTTGTAGCAAAAATAAATTTGATTTTTCTTTCATCCCCAAAACATTGTTTCAGTACTTTTCTAAATCCATTTAATCTTAGCTTTAATAAATCAAACTCATCTTTATACGAGGGTGCTTTTTTCGGTTTTTCACTTGATTTACATTCTACCAAAATAATTGAGTCATCATTAATTGCTACAACATCAATTTGCTTTTTCTCAGTCTCTTTTTTACCAAATGGCAATACGAAGTTTTCATCATAATTGAGAGTTCTATAGCCAAGTTTATAGAATTGACACCAGACATCATCTTCGAATTGTTTTGAATGAGTTTTTTCGATTTTAATTTTTGTTTTCGTCTTTAAAGGTTTTCCATCAATTTCCCATCCTTGCTTCAAATATACATCAACTAAAGAATGATCTATGCTTAAATGTTGAAATTTGCTCTTTTTAGCTTTATAAAGCTTGCCTAATTTTGATCTATCTGAAACAAGCTTTCCTTTAATATCATCAATTTGATATTGCTTTAAAAAACTCATTATAACTCCACTAAGAATGTTTTAAGTTTATTATATAGAGCGACTTGACCGCCAGAACCTGGAATGAAATTTTCTGGATTGAATTCTGTGTCTTTTAAATCAATATTTTTAAATATTGATGAAAATTCTTCAATCGATATTATTTCATTTGTTCTATTAAAACTATTATAAGCATCTCGTAAAAATCTCATTAATGCAATGAAACCAGTTGACCGATTAAGAATGTTTCCTCTATCAACTTTAAGCCAAGCATCTGGCCATTTTAGTTCTACTGCTTTGAAATAGTTGAAAATTATACGAGCTATCTTGCTATCTTCATCATTAGCAAAAAAGTTTTGAAAGGGTCTAAATATTAAATCTTTACCAGTAAGAAGTTTAATTTTTTTCCCTCTTTTAAGACGATCTCTATCAATTTTAGGTTCTTTTGAAATATATTTAATGATTGATTCAACAAAAGTAGCTTGTGTAATAGTTTCTAATGGGTCTTCAGCGTTTCCCAACATTTTAATTTTATCTTTAAATGGGCTACCTTCATTTCTGTTTAATAATTTTGCTATATTGTGACAGGTTTTCTGCGGACTTCGAGATTTAGAAAACTCAAATAAATCGTAAACGAGAGATTTGTTAACTTTTGTTTGAGCTTTGTTAATAGTAGCAAAAACCATTGCTTGATCTTCTATGTCCATATCAATAAAGATTGTAACATTTAAATCAAAGTCTATAGAATCAGAAAGTTTTTTAAGACCTGCTATTCTATGTTGTCCATCAATAATTAAAGCAACATTTTTATCATTTCTAATTTTCAGAATGGGTATATTGAAACCTTGATATTCTAAATTAGATAATTCTATATTTCTCTGGTTTTTATCAAAATCGTATGAGTTCACAGAGAGAATAATACTTGTTGGGAAAGTAGCATCTGCGAAATTTACATATTCTCCAATTTCTTTAACACGCTTTGTTGATAATCTTCTTTGAATGCCAAAATGATTTTCGATGTTTGTTTCTCCTTTTTCAATCCTTCTTTGATCTGCAAAAGAAATTTTATTTAAATCTTTCCATGAGATAACACCAATATAAAATTTTCCAATAGGTTGTATGATTGGAAAACATTTAACTTCAATATATTCGTCTTTCATTTCTTTGCTCCTTTATCACCAAGTAGATTAAATTCCTTTTCCAATTTGTTTCTTTCTTTTTTAATTTCTTCAAGCAAATCAGGTTGTAGATTTAATGTCTCATTCAATAAAAATTTATAATGGGAATTGAAGTATGAAATTGATGAAATTATAAATAATGGAAAGGAAACTAGAATAATTATATAAATTTTTGACTTGTCTAAATTTATTATTTGAGCATAAGAGACTGATGCTATTATAATACCAATTAAAGGAATTATTAAACTAATTTTTAGTTTTTGATCTACGTATTTGTTCTTTTGAGATAGGTAAAATACATATGTAAATAAACAAGCACTATATAAAAAGAATTCACCATGCGAAAATAAATGTAAAATTGAAAAAGTTTTATAATCATATATCTGAATTACTAAACCTAGAAGAAATGGTATTAGAGTTCCAATTAATGAATAGCACAATAAATTTAATGATTCATTTTTACATTGTTGCCTATGTTCATCAAGTGTTTTATCAGATGGTTTAGGATTGGTGTTAGGCATATTTAATCTCCTTTATAATTTGTAATAATTAATTCATTAACTTTCATTCTCTTTTTTTTACAACTAATATACCTAGTTGTTTCAAGTTCATATTTATTCCAATTGCTATATAGTTCTTGAATCATATCTGTATTTGCGTTAGAGACCATTACGAAACAACCTTTTTGATCAAGCTTGTTTGCAAACTTCGCAACTCTTGCCTGATCCTTTTGAGGAAATTTATCCTTTGTGTAATGTTGGAAAAAGGAAGTTCCATTTATAGGGGGATATGGTGGATCAAGATAAATAAAATCATTTTTAAGTGTCATTTTTAAAATTGCACTAAAAGATCTTGTAGCCAAAAAATTCCCTTTTAACTTAATACTAATTTGATTAAGAAAATCTTTTGATGGTAACGCTGGTTTTCTTTTACCAATTGGAACATTATACTTACCATTCAAATTGACTCTATATATACCATTAAATGAAGTGTGTATTAGAAATAAGAAGCGAACTGCTTGTTTTAATGATTTTTCTTCTAAATATTCATTAAACTGATCTCGTACTTCATAATAATACTGTTCATTTTTCTGAAATTTAGTGTAATGTATTTCTAAATTTTCTGAGATTAAATTAGGATCAGTTTTTATAAACCTATAACAATTCATAAGATCTTTATTTATATCACTTAAAAAGCATTTATTATAATTTGTTGCAAAGAATAATGAGCCAGCTCCTAAAAATGGCTCAAAATACCTATTAACTTCATCTTCTGGTGGTAAATATTTTAATAAGTCTTTTATTAAATTCTGTTTTCCACCAGCCCATCTCAAAAATGGTTTCATTTATCCTCTTTAATATCTATAGTAACTATCGAACACAATTTAACTATATCATTTTTTGTAAATTATTTTCACTTTTATGGAGCTAACGGGAACTGCACGAAAGTTTGAGCTTGCGAAGACTTTGTGCAGAGTTATACACCGTTTTTGACTTTCATTTTAACAAAACCATTCGCTTTGTTAAGATTTTATTACCAACCTGTAACCTGGAAAAATATATCCCGGAACAAACAGGATTATTATCGTTGTCTTTACCTGACCAAATGACTGAATGGTTTCCAGATTGCTCAATATTGTCTAACAATGTTTTAATCAACCTACCTTTAATGTCGTAGATAGATAATGAAACCTTACTGACTCCTGACACTTGATAACTGATCTCTGTCTCAGGATTAAATGGATTTGGATAATTCTGGAAGAGCAAATTATCAAATGGTATTTCATCATCACCAATAGAAGTTAGTTCTCCATATTTTAATAAGGTTTTTCCATTTCCAACTACATACCCGTTTGTAGAAGAAGTGAAGTGAACAGAGCTTAAAGCTTCAGTTGTAAGTCCTGCACCAACAACAGACCAGGTACTTCCTCCATTAGAAGTATATAGAATTACTCCATCAACACCTACAGCCCAACCATAGTCAGCATCAAAGAAAAATACACCATAAAGAGATCTATTCTGAGTATCTGGATTTGTCTGAGTAGTCCACGATGCTCCTCCATCATCAGTATGGGCTATAAGTCCAACATTGCCAACAACCCAACCTTCTTGGTTATTAATAAAGTGTATATCATTAAATGTTCCACTCGGACCCACTTGCCCAGAAAATATAGACCCATTGTAATAAAATATACTACTGCCACCACATACCCACACATTATCAATAGAAGGTGTACTTATACCTCTAAGTGTTGCTGAACTGGGACTATTTAAATTACTTACAGACCCATTAGCAATACTGAATACAGCACCACTACTACCACAGGCATATCCCTGGCTACTAGAGGCGAAATCTAAATCGTTAAGTGTAACGCTAATACTTCCAATAGCTGGCCAGTTTAACCCACCATCTGAAGTATAATAGACTCTTCCATTTAAACCTCCAGAATATGCATGAGTGGAGTCCAATGCATAAACAGCCTGTGTTCCGTATTCAGTAGTCTGGGTTGAGAATGATGTTCCTCCATCATTAGTTTTATAAATTTCATTAGTTGTATTTGTAGTTATCCAGCCTTCATTCTGCGAAACGAAAGATATATCTGTAAAATCAATAATACCCGGGATTGCTTCGGTGTTTATTACTTGCCAGCCGTATTCTTGGGCTGAGACTGTACACGCTACAAGTGAAATA
>LKUH01000464.1 GCA_001412425.1 Candidatus Cloacimonas sp. SDB | reverse complement strand
TTAAAAGAAAACTTGATGTTAAAATTTATTGTATTCGATGTTCAAAATTATGGCGGAGAGTCAGGGATTCGAACCCTGGGTAGGCAAAGCCCACAACGGTTTTCGAGACCGCCCCGATCGACCACTCCGGCAACTCTCCGCTGCTAAATATTTTATATGGGATCAACTCCAGCGACTTACACCACAATGTTGACTCCTCCTGACCTCAATTGTGTTCTGCGACTCTTCTGTCAACAATATTCCCGGCAACCATATTGATTTAAAACTCATATTTTGCTCTGATAAACTATATTCCATATAAAATTTAAAAAAATCCTTGACTGAGGTTAAATGTATTAATATTAATAAGTTATGCATAATAGATAGCTTGATACTTAGTAATTACTGCCATTAAATAATTAGTTTTTACCATATCATAATAATTGAATTTAATTTGGCTTAAAAAAAACAAAAGAGGAGATTATATGAATTACAAATTGTTAGGAATTTTAAAAAAGATTAGAGATTTCGGCGGAAAAAGAACAACTTCAGGTCTTAGTGAAGAAAATATTGAGAAATTTATCCAATTTGACAAATCTTTGCAGAAAGCTATTCTAAATGCTGAACAGGAACACAATAGGCTGAGAATGGAATTCAGTGACATGCTGAAACTACCTGAAAAAGAACTATGTCAACAATTACAGAAAAACTATGTCAATTTCTATCCCGAACAAACAAGAAGCCCTTTTGTTGCATTAAGTGCTGCCGGACCCTGGATTATAACAACTCACGGCGCTGTTTTACACGATTCCGCCGGATATGGAATGCTGGGAATGGGACATTCAACTCCAGCATTACTTAATGCTATGTCCCACCCCTGGGTTATGGCCAACGTTATGACACCACAATTCAGTCAAAAACGGTTAGCAGATCGATTAAAAAAAGAAATCGGACATACAAGAGGAAAATGTCCTTATAAAAAATTTATCTGCATGAACAGTGGCTCGGAAGCGATAAGTGTTGCTTCCAGAATTTGTGATATAAATACTAAAAATTTAGTCGATAAAGGTGGAAAACATGAAGGCAAAAAAGTAAAACAGTTGGCCCTGGAAGATGGATTTCATGGGCGAACATATCGTGCTGCAAAAGTTTCGGATTCTACTATTGATATCTATAATGAACATTTAGCTTCTTTCCAGAAACAACAGACTCTTGAAGTAGTTCCACCGAACGATCTGGAAGCTCTGGAATTGATGTTCAAAAAAGCTGATAAGGAAAAT
>LKUH01000463.1 GCA_001412425.1 Candidatus Cloacimonas sp. SDB | reverse complement strand
TTATCAGAAAAAATGGTTGAAGAGACACATAAAAAAAGATTACGTTTTGAGGTTAAAAGGGCAGATCTTGATAATGCTGGCAGGGTAGCCAGTATTATCCGAAAATATCTCCAAAAATTAAACATTAATAAGCAAATTCTTCGACGAGTGGCAATTGTTTGCTATGAGGCCGAAATGAATATTAGTATTCATTCATTGGGTGGATATATTAGTGTTGAAGTAGATGAATCGAATATTATGGTTACCGCGATTGATTATGGACCCGGTATTCCAGATGTAGAAGAGGCGATGAGACCAGGATTTACCACTGCATCTGAACAAATAAGAGCTTTGGGATTTGGTGCGGGTATGGGCTTGCCAAATATCAAGAGATGCGCTGATCACCTTGAGTTAGAATCTTCTATGGAAACCGGTACGATTTTAAAGGCCACTATTTATTTAGGGGGGTAAAGATGAAATTAAAGGAAATTGTTAATAAATGTTCTTTGCAAAAAATAGTATTATGTTCAGATGAAGAAATAGAAGCTGGCTATTGTGGAGATTTAATGTCAGATGTGATCGCCAATGCTGCCAGTAATAGTATCTGGGTAACAATTCAGGCTCATAAAAATTGTATTGCAGTAGCCTTAATTAAAGATATAAAGGCAATAGTCTTTGCAAATAATGTTGAAATAGATAATGATTTAATCGAAAAGGCCAGGGAAGAGAAAATAAATTTGTTAAGGAGTGAGAAAAGTTCCTTTCATATTTGTGGTAATTTATATCATCTATTGGAGGGCAATTCTGATAAAAATTGATTTACATATTCATTCATCTCTTTCGGCATGCGGGGCTGATGAAATGTCGCCTTCATTTATCATAGAGGAAGCGATGAAGAAACGGTTGGATTTAATTTCTATTACCGATCACAATGCTATCCAGCATTCTCTTCTAGCCTGCGAAATAGGCAGGTATGAAAAGAATATCAAGATTCTTCCCGGTGCTGAGTTAACCTCACGGGAGGAGGTGCATCTATTGGCATATTTTGGTGATATATCAGCTCTTGTAAAATTAGGGAAGATAATTGATGAATTATTGCCAGACCTGGAAAATAAACCAGAGTTCTTTGGCCATCAGGTGCTATACGATAATGCTAACGAGATAATAGATTTGGATTATCGACTGAGACAATCAGCAATAGATCTGAGTTTGGATGATTTAGTTGAAGAAATACATAAATTGGGAGGAATTGCAACTCCGGCGCATATTGATAAAAATAGATTCAGTTTAATCAGTCAATTAGGTTTTATTGATAAGAACGCTGCTTTTGATGCTTTGGAAGTCTCAAAATATAAATGGAATAAGGAAAAATATCAATTGGGAGATACTTTATTTGGTTTCCCGGTGATTTGTGGTTCAGACAGCCATACTCCTGATGATATTGGTTTATTTTATATGGAGGCCTATTCTGATGAGTTTGTTGATTTTGATTTCTTAAAAATCTTTTTGCAAGAGAGAAAAAATGAGAACCATTGCTGATCATCTTTTTGATATTTTAGAAAACTCAGTTAATGCACATGCAAGTAAAATAATTGTAACTATTTCATTTTTTAAACATATTTTTTTATGTAGAATTATTGATAATGGCACAGTTGCCAATTTAAATAATGTCACTGATCCCTTCGTAACTTCCAGGAAGACCAGAAGAGTAGGATTGGGCTTGCCTCTTTTAAAATCAACGGTAGAGGGAACCGGGGGACATTTAAATCTGTCTCGGCTAGAAAGGAGTTCAGGTACGTGCCTGGAATTTACAGTAAATATGGCTCATATTGATGCTCGTCCTTTTGGTGATATATCATCAGTGTTTATAGACGCACTTCGAAGCTGGCCTGGAATTGAGTTTGAAATATTTATTAATAATGCAAAAAAAGAGAAAAAGATACTGGATACTGTTGAGCTAAAAACTATGCTAGAACTTGATATCATACAGGACATGGAAGTATTAAATTATATTGGAGAACAATTAAAGAAAGCACTATTTAAAATTGGCATCAACCAACAATTTGGTGTTTCATGAAATAGATTTTTACTTTATTTAATTAAAACCGTTAAGGAGGAAGAGAAAGCAGGAATGAAGAATTTAGAAGAGCTAAAACAAATAAAAGAAAGGGTCCGTAGGAACCTTGAAATGCGTTCAGGAGATTATAGGGTAAAGATAATTGTATGTTTGGGAACATGTGGAATTGCTGCAGGTGCAAGGCAGACCATGAATAAGTTAGCTGAATTGAGTGCCCAGAGCAACAGAACCGATATTGCTATTTCTACTACCGGTTGTGCTGGTTTTTGCGAACAGGAACCAATGATTAAGGTTCAAGAAAAAGGTAAAGAACCCGTTACTTATGGTCATGTCGATATTGCTGCTGCTGAAGAGATATTTGATAAACATATTTTAAACGGACAAATTGTTGAGAGATATTTGTTTTCAAAGGGAGAATAATTATGACAACTAAGATGCAAGAAACAGAATTACTACAGGAAGAAAAATTTCAGGAATTAGAAGAATTTATTAAAGCTAACAATGACAAAAAAGGCTTTCTTATTCCAGTATTACACAAAGCACAAGAGATCTTTGGTTATTTGCCAAAAGAAGTACAGGCATTTGTTGCTGAGAATATGAATGTGCCGGTTAGTACAGTTATGGGAGTGGTAACTTTTTACTCTTTCTTTCGAATGAATCCAGTAGGTAGGCATACCATAACTGTTTGTATGGGTACTGCTTGCTATGTAAGAGGTGCTAAAAAAATTATGGAAGCAGTTGAAAAAACATTGGGAATAAAACCAGGTGAAACAACAGAAGACCGAAGATTTTCTTTAGGTGTCCAAAGGTGTTTAGGAGCATGTGGATTGGCTCCCGTTATTATGGTTGATAATGATGTACATGGTAGAATGACTGCAAAAAAACTTGAACAAGTTTTAGAATTATATAAGTAATATAGGGATAAGGTAGGTAGATTATGGATAATTTTAGAGCACATATACTGTTATGTTATGGAGGTGCCTGCTTATCATCAGGGGCTGATAAAGTAAAGGAGGCATTGGAGACAGAGTTGGCTGGGGCAGGACTTCATAATGAGATAGATATTATTACCACAGGTTGTATGGGAACATGTGAATTAGGACCAGTTATGGTTGTTTATCCTGAAGGTATATTTTATCAGAAAGTGTTACCTGAAGATGTTCCAGAAATTGTTCAGGAACATTTATTAAAAGGCAGAATTGTTAAACGTCTTTTATATAAAAAGCCTGAAAAAGAAGAACTTATTGCGATGTTCAATGATATTGATTTCTTTAAATTACAGAAAAAAATTGCGTTAAGAAATTGTGGTAATATCAATCCTTTAGATATTGAGGAATATATTGCTGCTGATGGATATATGGCTTTGGGTAAAGTATTGACAGAAATGAAACCCGAAGAGGTGGTAGAGGCAGTAAAAGAATCCGGTCTGCGAGGAAGAGGTGGTGCTGGTTTTCCAACTGGTCTAAAATGGCAATTTACTGCCGCTGCTCCTGGGTCACAAAAGTATGTTTTATGTAATGCTGATGAGGGCGATCCTGGTGCCTTTATGGATAGAAGTATTTTAGAAGGAGACCCACATAGCATTATTGAAGCAATGATGATTTGTGGTTACGCTATCGGTGCTGATCAGGGATATGTTTATGTAAGGGCAGAATATCCCCTTGCCATTGAAAG